>NZ_JBQGCX010000795.1:0-3719 GCF_052038725.1 Actinosynnema sp. | reverse complement strand
GCCGTGGCGGGGGCGCCGGTCCGGTGGACCGGGAGCTCGGGGGTGTCGTTGCGCGGCAACGGGTTCGCGCGGTCGACGTGGGGGGTGGGGGTCGGGGTGGTCGCGGCGGTGCTGATCGGCGCGCGCGGGGGGACCGCGCCGTTGTGCTTGGCCGAGTCGGGGGCGGCGGTGGGCTGGGGGGTGGGGCTGGTGGTGATCTCCAGGCGGGGCGGGGTGGTGCTGGTCGCGCCCGCGAACTTCTTCCAGCTGTACGAGTCGGCCTCGGCGGTGCGGATCGCCAGGCCGCGGTTGGGGGCGCCGTCGGCCCAGGACTGGACCAGGGCGCGGCCCGCGGCGTTCAGGGGGATCTGCTGCCAGGCCCCGCCTTCCGCGCAGGCGGCGAGGTAGCCGGAGGAGAAGAGGGCGGTGCCCAGTTCGGGGCCGCGTTCGGGGCCGGGCCAGGACTTCAGGCCGGACGGCGACCAGTCGGCGGTGATCTCGTCCACGTGCACGGGGCGCGGGGCGCAGGAGTAGGACCAGGTGTTGAACAGCCACAAGGTCGCGTCGAGGATGGTGCGGCCGGTGAGGGTGGAGCCCGCGGTGTCGAAGTGCAGGAAGGCGGTGGCGCGGTTGGCGCCGCCGTTGTAGGTGCCGACGCTGAAGGTGGGGTCGGTGGAGTAGTCCGCCAGGTACGGGGCGTGCACGTGGGTGGTGCCGCCGGCGGTCACGGTGGTGGTGACGGCGGGGGTGGCCGCCGGAGGGTTCGCGGGGGTGGCGGCGGGGCGCTCCACGGTGGTCTGCTCCACCGGGGGGAGGGCTCCTGGAGAGGCTCCTACCGTTGTGGCGTCAGGAAGTCCGTGCTGCGCCTGGGCGGCAGCGGTGGTGGTGGGCAGTGCGGGGGCCACCGTGGCCAGCACAGCCAGGGCCACACCGGCAGCCAGGGAACGGGCGCGCTTCAGCGCGCGACCGGTGATCACAGACAGCAGTTCGACTCCCCGTTGGAGCGCGGCCTTTGCCGCTACTCAGCGCAACGGGACGAATCTTCTCCGATACATCACCCTGCGTGACAGGGCCGTTCGGGTGAACAAGATCAAGAGGCGGGGAAGTGAAGAACACACGCCCGCGAGGCGTGCCCCGTGTCACATGTGGACGATCGGGGCACCCCTGGGTGCGTATTACGCGCACGTGCGAGCGCGGGGGACGGCTTGGGCCGTCCCCCTTGCGCCGCAACGGGAAGTCAGCTCTCGGCGCCCTTGGTCTGGAGGTGGGCGAGGGAGCCGTAGAGGGAGGTGAGGCGCTCGAACTCGGCGGGGTCGTAGAAGGACGCGATGCCTCGGCCGTAGTCCTTCGCGGTCTCGATGACGAAGCGGACGGCGCTCTCGACGACCTGGAGGTCGCTCGCCCCGGTGGCGGAACCGGGAACGGCCGTCACGGTGGTCAGGGCGACGCCCACGACCGGGGCCGGGGTGGCGGTGGTGGGCTGGACGATCGAGTTCACGTGGTAGACGTCGTTGCCGTACGGGGTGATGTCCTGCGTGGTGATGGGCAGGATCACCGGGTTCTGGCCCGAGGTGCGCTCGACGATGTCGAGCAGCGACTCGGAGACGCGGAGGATCCAGCCCTCCTTGATGGTGGGGGTGATCGCGAAACCGCGGTGGTTGCAGATGCGGTTGCCGCGCGTGGTGTCGACGGACACGATCGCGTCCATCTCGGCGGAGACCTCGACCGAGTTGGTCACGGCCATGTCGACCGAGGAGCCCATGAACGGCACCGGGTCGTGCGGCTGGGTCGGGGCGTCCGGGTCGACGTGGGTGCTCACGATGACGTCGCCGGGCAGGCGGTCGCCCTTCGCGGCGGCGTCGAGCAGCTTCGCGGCGGCGGAGAGGGCGACGAGGGCGCCGTCGCCGTCGGAGACGAAGCCGATCTGCTCGGGGCGGGCGCCGAGGCCGCCGAGGCGGCCGATGATGCCCAGGGTGGGCGCGTCGCCGCCGGAGCTGCGGCCGTTCGTGCCGGGGATGAGGACCTTGACGAACTCGGTCTCGCCCGCCTCGCCGGTGACCTCGGTGACCTCGACCTCGGTGGCGCCGAGGGACTTGAGCACCTCGGCCACGGCCTTGCCGCTCGCGGAGGGCGAGTCGAGCAGGTCGGACATTTCGATGACGTGACGCCAGGACATGGGCACGTGCTCCTCACGCTGGGGGGAGGTTGGGAAAGTTCAAGGGGAGGGCGGAAAGCCCAGGGGAACCGGCGACCGCCCGCGCGGATGTGTCCCGAGTGGACGGTCGCCGGCGGTCAGAAGGGCCTGGCGGCGAGGAGTCCGGCGGTGCGGACCGCGTCCACGACCGGGACGCCCAGTGCGCGCCGCAGTGGTTCGGCCAGGCCGATGGTGGTCATTCCGGTGCAGGCGAGCAGGAGGACGTCGGCGCCGCTGTCGACCAGGCGCCTGCCCGCGTCGAGGCTGGCTCGCTTGCCCTGCTCGGTGAGCAGGTGGGCGGTCTCGGTGACGCCGTCGGGCTGGATGGCGCCGTGCAGGCGGTCGCCCAGGACCCTGGTGACCGAGAGCGGGGTGGCGGCGGTCAGGTCCAGGACGCCGACCCGCTCCCCCAGGGTCAGGGCGACTCCGGCGGCCGAGGCGCCCGCGCCCAGGACGGGGATGGGTGCGCGGGTGCGGGCGGCTGCCAGGCCGGGGTCCGCGGCGCAGCTGATGACGATGGCGTCCACGTGCGGGGCCATCTCCTCGGCCAGGAGGGGGACTTTCTTGTCCGCCAAGGCGAAGGACTCGTCGTCGTGCACGCCGCGCGGCTGGTCCGGGATGCAGGCGGTGCGGGTGACCACACCCAGTTCGGCTTCCAGGATGCGGCCGTGCGTCCCCAGGAAGTCGAGGTCGGTGGAGGTGACCACGCGGATGACCCCGATGCGGCGGGTCATACCGCCGCTCCCCGGTCGAGCAGCTCGGCGGCCAGGCGGGCGACGACGGAGCGGGCCAGCACCACGGGCACGTTCAGTTCCGCCACCAGGACCTCGCGCATCGCCTGGGTGTAGCCGATGCAGTCGGCGACGATCAGTTGTGCGCCCGCGGCCTTGAACTCGGCTGCGGCGGACCGCAGGCCCTCGGCCACGGCCTCGGGTGAGCCGGCGTACGGGGTGGCCACGGCCACCACGACCTCGGCGTCCAGGGGGGCGTACTTGGTGTCGGGGTGGCGCCTCTGCTCTTCCAGGGGCACCAGCACGCCCACGGTGGTCATCCCGGCGGCGATCGCCGCGACCGCGTGGCCGATCATGAACTCGGGGCGCAGGACCGGGCCCCGGTGCGCCAGTTCGCCGAACTCCCCGGTGCAGGCCAGGTAGACGGCGTCCACCCCGGCCTCCTCAAGGTCGGCGACCGCCGCTCGCACCCTGGGGGCGATGGGGTGGTGGCCGACGATCGCGGAGCCGCCGTCGCGCAGGCGGGTGGTGAGGACCTCGTCGCCCTCGGCGGGGGCCCACTCGGCGATCTGCTCGGGGGTGACGCCGTCCAGGGCGCCGCGCTCCACGATCCGCACGCCGGGCAGCCAGGCGCGCAGTTCGGGGGTGAGGTCGGCGCGCGGGGTCTGGCCGATGGTGACGACGCCCAGGGTGACGGGCTCGGGGGCGGTGGTCGGGTCAGCCACGGAAGATCCTCCCGACGGAGTTGATCGAGTCGCCCGCGATGAGGCCCGCGCCGACCAGGGCGGCGTCGTTCTCGCCCTCGGGGCCGCGCT
>NZ_JBQGCX010000794.1:0-1896 GCF_052038725.1 Actinosynnema sp. | reverse complement strand
AGCGCGGCGGTGCAGGAGGAG
The DNA here is from genome assembly GCF_052038725.1 of Actinosynnema sp. Lineage (NCBI taxonomy): Bacteria > Bacillati > Actinomycetota > Actinomycetes > Pseudonocardiales > Pseudonocardiaceae > Actinosynnema > Actinosynnema sp. The sequence continues at coordinate 1,875 of NZ_JBQGCX010000794.1, read as the reverse complement.
AGGGCGAGCGCGCTCTCCACGCCCAGCTCGCGGCGGAACGCCTCTTCGAACTGGGCGGTCTTGGGCCCGGCGGTGAGCCAGCCGGAGCGGAGTGTGTCGATCACCTCGGCGATCTCCTCCTCGCCGATCAGCGGCCTGTTCCAGGGCAGTCGGGGCGCACTCGCGCCGATCGGGTCGGCGGTCACCGGCGCACCGCCTTGACCACGACCTGGTCGGACACGGCCCGCAACCGGGCGGACGCGCCGAAAGCGCGGTCGAGCTCGCGCGCCTTCGCGAAGAGCGCGGCCGACTCCTCCGCCCCGTGTTCCGCGTTCGCGTGGCGAACGGCGGAGTAGAAGGGGTTGGCGATGTCTTCGACCGGGTCGAGCCCGACGTCCGCCGCGGCGGAGAGGAGGTCCGGCACGGTGACCAGCTCGCAGAAGTAGCCGTTCTCCCACTGGACGCCCACCCGGTGCGGGTTGTCCGCGCGGGCGCCCGAGAGCAGGGCGCTGTCCGCGTTGTTCAGCTCCAGCAGGAGCGTTCCGCCCGGCTTCAGCACGCGGGCGATCTCGGCGAGCGCGGCGTGGCGGTGTTCCGAGGGCACGTGCTCGAACACCCCGAAGCACACGACGACGTCGACCGATCCGTCCTGCAGGTCCACCGCGTCGACACCGCCCAAGCGGACCTCGGCGTTGCCCAACCCGGCGATGCGCCTCCGCGCCCTGTCGAGCATCCCCGGCGCCAGGTCCACGCCGACGACCCGCTCCGCGGCGCGGGCGAGGCGGGGCAGCAGCCTGCCGACCCCGCAGCCGAGGTCGAGGACGGTCCGGCCCGCCAGGTCGGGCAGGAGCGCGTCGAGGCAGTCGTCCTCCCACGCGGCGTAGGCCCTGCTCATCTCCAGCGGCTTGCCCTGGCACAGCACCGCCGCCTCCTCTGCCGCGCGATCACCCGGCGGCACCGCGAGCAGTCGTTCGCCGCCCCAGTAGCGGGCCGCCGCGGCGCCGTCGTACACCGCGCTCATCGCTGCCCCCACGCGGTCGCGTAGTCCCCCGCCAGCCGCTTCATCGGCTCGCTCGCGACGACGGCGATCCGCCGCTCCTCCAGCGCCAGCCGGAGTCCGCGCAGGTTGTCGTACTCCACGCGGTCGGGGTCCCCGAGCTCACCCCGCTCGATCGCACCCGCGATCTCCCGGATGCCCGCCTCCAGCGCCGTCGTGCACGAGCCGGGGAAGCGCCGGGCCACCAGCTCGAAGCTGACCCGGTAGTCGCGCCGGTCCTCGGCGTCCTCCTGCTCGTCGATCCGCGCGCCGGGCACCGAGGACACCACGGCCTCCGCGATCTGCTTGATGGAGTGGTTCTGCCCGTCGCTGCCGACGTTGAGCACGGTCGCCTCCCCGGCGGGCTCGGCCGTCAACGCCCGCCGGACGACGTCGGCGACGTCCGCGACGTGGACCAGGGGCCGCCACTGGCCGCCGCCGCGCAGCGGGACGACCGCCTTGACCACCGCGCGACTGGTCATCGAGTTCACCACCGAGTCCAGCCGCATCCGCGGCGACAACCCGAAGACGGTGGACAACCGCAGCGTCGTCAACTCGACCTCACCCCGGCACACCTCGGCGAGGTGCTCCTCGGCGAGGAGCTTGGTCCGCGCGTAGACCGAGAGCGGGGCGGGCTCCACGTCCTCGGTGACCAGGACGTCCTTCTGCCTCCCGTAGACGCTGCACGTGGACAGGAACACGTACTTGCCCACACCGGCTTCGACCGCGATCTCGGCGGCCAGCACCGGCGCGGCGTAGTTGAGCTGGACCGCCAACTCCTCGTCCACGGCGCAGGCGGGCTCACCGACCAGGCCGCCGAGGTGGACCACGGCGTCCGCTCCCTCGAGCGCCGCGCGCAG
>NZ_JBQGCX010000793.1:0-2009 GCF_052038725.1 Actinosynnema sp. | reverse complement strand
CGCCGCGCCGCCGCCCCGGTCCGCGCCCGCGCACCGCCACCGTCCACAGGTCCGGCCCGGCGAGCCCCCACCGCTCCAGCCGCTGGGTCGCCGCGGCGAACCCGGTGGTGGCGGCCCGCTCCATCAGCGCCACCGGCAGGTCGATCCGCACCAGGTCCCCGGCCAGCACGAGGAAGTCGTCCGGGGTGCGCACACCCGGCCTGCGCGCGAAACCGCCCGGCGGGAACAGCGGGCAGTCCGCGCGCAGCTCGTGCCGCTCGTCCACCACCCGCGCCTCCCGCGTCTCCGGGTACACCACCCGCAGCTGCTCCAGCAGCCCCCGCCGCGCGCCCTCCTCGTCGACGCCGGGCGGCAGCGAGTAGCCGTGCAGCTCCACGACGGACCCGCCGGTGCGCGCCGCCCACGCCCGCGCCTCGTGCTCGTAGGAGTTGAGCACCGTCACGTTGTCCAGCGCCCCGTACCCGCTGGTGCCCAGGAACCCCGGCCGGTCCGGCCACACCGGCCGGTCCAGCCAGTACCGGGACACCAGGAACGGCGGCGCGCTCTCCAGCGCGGCGACCCGGTCGCGCCACTTCGCGCTGCCGAGCCGGGAGCCGGACACCACCGACTTGAGCCCGCCCACGTCCAGCGCCAGCACCACCGCGTCCGCGTGCAGCTCCTCACCGCCCGCGCGCACGGCGAACCGGCGCGGCCCGCCCGGTCGCACCGACTCGACCGCGCAGCCGGTGCGGACCTCGCCGCCGCGCGCGGTGATCCGGCGGGCCAGCGGGTCCCACAGCCCGTGCGGGAACGGGTCCGCGGCCACGTCGAACAGCAGGCCCTCGGCCGAGCCGAGGAAGTAGATGTGGAACATCGTCGCCAGCTCCGCCGCCGACATCCTGCTGGGGTGGGCGAAGAAGCTGCGGGAGAACACCTCGAACGCCAGGGCGTGCGCGGCCTCCGGGAAGCGCAGGCGCTCCAGGTAACCCGCCGCGTCCAGGTGGTCGAGCTCGTGGTAGGTGCGCGGCACCGACACGTCCAGCAGCGGCAGCGCGGCCCGCGCGTCCACGCCGGGCAGGTCGCGCCAGCGGAACGTGGGGCTGCGCAGCAGGAAGCCGGCGGCGTTCCACGGCGTGCTGCGCGGCAGCCCGGCGAAGCCCTCGCGGTGCCCGCCCGCGTGCCACAACGGGTAGTCCGGCATCGCCACCAGCGCGGACCCGGTCGGGTCGACCCGGCCCAGCTGGGAGCGCTGTTTGTAGTACTGCCTTAATAACGGGTGGAACCCGGGCTTCATCGTCACCCGGCTGCCGGCCGCCAGCTCGGTCGGCCAGCCGCCGACCCGGCCGCCCAGGTAGTCCTCGCGCTCGCACACCACCACCCGCACGCCGCGCTCGGACAGCACCGTCGCGGCCGACAGCCCGGCGATGCCGCCGCCGACCACCACGACCACGGGCGGCTCGCCGGACGCGACCGCCGTGCCGCGCGGGCCGGGGAGCCTGCGCGCCCTGCGGTCCCGCGTCACGCCCGCACGCCCCGGAAGGTGTGCGCGACCCCCCGCTGCCAGCCACCGGCGGTGGTGCTGGAGACGGCGGTGAACCCGGTGCGGCGCAAGCGGTCCCGGAACCGGCCGGCCCCGTCGAAGCGCAGCGCGCTGCGCCACAGGTAGGTGTAGAGCTTCGGGTCGCGGGTGACCACCGCGCCCGCCGGGATGATCACCGACCAGCACACCGCCGTCCACACCGCCGCGCCCGCCCACGAGTCGCGCACCGAGTAGTCGTGGGCGACGAACGCGGCGCCGGGCTTGAGCAGGTCGAAGACGCTGCGCAGCACCGGATCGGGCTCGGCGAGGTTGCGCACCAGGTAGGCGGCGAGGATCCCGTCGAACGGGCCCTCCTCGGCCAGGTCCTCGGCGCGGGCGTTGACGAACCGCACCGACTCGGGCCAGTCCTTGGCCCGCGCCCGCGCGATCATGCCCGCCGAGGCGTCCACCCCGGTGATCTCCGCCTCGGGCGCGACCGACAGCAGCGCCG
>NZ_JBQGCX010000792.1:0-2443 GCF_052038725.1 Actinosynnema sp. | reverse complement strand
CTGGAGAACGGCGTCCTGGTGCGCACCGGCCTCGACGGCCGCGCCCGCCGCTCCCGCGTCCCGCTCACCTGGTCAAGGCCCCGCGCCGAGGGCCGCAAGGTGCTGCGCGCCGGAGCGCTGTGGGACGGCCGCGCGAGCACCCCGCGCCGCGACGCGGACGTGCTCATCAACGGCGACCGCGTCGAGTCCGTGCACGACCGCCGCGCCTGGCCGGGCCTGGAGGTCGTGGACGCCTCCCGGTTCACCGTGCTGCCCGGCCTGGTCGACGCCCACAACCACTGGCACCTGCGCGGCAGGCAGTGGGGCGACCGGCAGGGCAGGTTGTGGCTGGCCTACGGCATCACCACCACCCGCTCGCCCGGCGACCCGGCCTACCAGATGGTCGAGACCAGGGAGGCCCTCGACGCGGGCAAGCGGATCGGCCCGCGCTACCTGGCCACCGGCGAGGCCGTCGACGGCAGCCGGGTGTACTACAACTTCATGCGCCCCACGACCAGCCCCGAGCAGGTCGACCTTGAGCTGTCGCGCGCGATCGCGCTGGAGTACGACCTGGTGAAGACCTACGTCCGCCTCCCGGTCGCCGCCCAGCGCCGCGCCGTCCGGCTCGCCCACCGCGCCGGGCTGCCGCTCACCTCCCACTACCTGTACCCGGCGGTCGGGATCGGCATGGACGGCATGGAGCACGTCGGCGCCACCAACCGCCTCGGCTACTCGCACACCAACACCCGCCTCGGCCGCGCCTACCGGGACGTGACGGGCCTGTTCGCCGCCTCCGGCATGTCGATCACCACGACCCTGTTCCCGGCGGCGGTCCTGCACGGGGAGGACCGGTCCCTGGTGCGCGACCCCAGGACCGCCGCGCTGTTCCCGCCGTGGGAGTACGCGCGGTTCGAGCAGGAGGCCGAGGGCTACGCCCAGGACACCCCGGCCAACCGGCAGACCAGGGAGGTCCTGCGCGGCAACGCCCAGACGCTGCTCGCCGTGCACCGGGGCGGCGGGCTGGTGCTGGGCGGCACGGACGCGCCGCTGGACAAGGTCGCGGTCGGGCTGCACCAGAACCTGCGCGGCCTGGTCGCGCACGGCTTCACCCCGCACGAGGCGCTCACGACGGTGACCGCCAACCCGGCCCGCTGGCTGGGGCTGGCCGACCGGATCGGCGTGGTGAGACCGGGGGCGTGGGCGGATCTCGTCGCCGTGGAAGGAGATCCGCTGCGCGACATCACCGCGGCCGCGAACACCCGGCTCGTGGTGACCGGCGGGGTGGTGCGCACCCCGGAGGAGCTGATCGGGCCGTTCGCGGGCGCCCGACCGGCGTCGGCCGGGACGACCGGGCTGGGCGCGCCGCTGCCCAGCGCGGACCCGGACCTGTTCTGGTGGCACGGGGACCCGGAGTGGGCGGCGCACGTGTGCCACTGACGCCGACCGGTGCGGCCCCCGCAGGGCGGGGTCAGGCCGCCGGACCCAGCAGGAAACCGCCGTCGGCCACGAACTCCGAGCCCGTCGCGAACCGCGCCCGGTCCGAGGCCGCGAACAGCACGAAGTCCGCGATCTCCGCCACGTCCGCCCGGCGCGGGACGGGGAAGTCGTCCACCGGCACCAGCTCCTCGCCGTCCGGCCCGTACGCCAGCGGGGTCTCGATGATGCCGGGGTGGACCGCGTTGACCCGGATGCCGTCACCGGCCAGCTCCACCGCCGCCGCGCGCAGCAGGCCGCGCAGCGCCCACTTGCTGCTGCTGTAGGCGACCAGCCCCGGCGCGGCGGCCAGGCCCGCGATCGAGTTCACGTTCACGATCGACCCGCCGCCCGCCCGCCGCATCGACGGGGCCACCGCGCGGACGCCCAGGAGCGCGCCGGTGAGGTTGACGTCGAGCACCTGGCGGAAGTCCTCCAGCGGGATGGACTCGGTGGTGCCGGTGCGCAGGTGGGCGGCGTGGTTGACCAGGACGTCGACCGGGCCGAAGCGCTCCTCGGCGCGGGTGACGGCCTCGGTCCAGTCGGACTCGCTGGTGACGTCGAGCCGCACGCCCAGCGCCGGGCCGTCGAGCGCGGCGGCCAGCTCGTCGAAGCCGGTCCTGGCCGCGACGACGGTGTTCGCGCCCGCCGCGGCGAACCCCGCGCACAGCTCGGCGCCGAGCGCGCCGGTCGCGCCGGTGACGAGGACGGTCTTGCCGGTGAAGTCGTGCACGGCGAACTCCTTGGTGCGCAAGGGTGTGGCGGGATTCAGCGGACGTCGTCGGCGTCGGTGGAGCCTGCCAGCTCGCGGCCCGCCTCCAGCGCCGCGAGGCGGTCGCGCAGGGCGGCGGTGGCGAGGGCGTAGGCGTCCGAGCCCAGCGTCAGGCGCAGCGGCGCGTCGGCGCGGTCGGCGGAGTCGACGCGCGCCGCGGCGATCGTGAACGGGGCGCCGGGCGTGGGGAGGGGCGGGAGCTCGCCCGCGCCGACGCCG
>NZ_JBQGCX010000791.1:0-1674 GCF_052038725.1 Actinosynnema sp. | reverse complement strand
AACCTAAGCGCCGTTCTCCGGTGGCAGCCCGAACAAGGCCCGGTGGATCTCCCCGAACACGAAGTCGTGGGCGTCCACCGGGTCGTCCAGGAGCGCCACCACACCCCCGCTCGCCGTCGACCGCACGCGCGCCGCCACGACCGCCGGGAACTCCGGCAGCCGGGCGGCGCGCTCGGCGTCGAAGTGGGTCCACCAGCCGAAGCAGTCCGGGAAGCAGCCGGGCGGCGGCGGGTTCTCGAAGTCCAGTTCACCACCGCGCACCCGCCACACCTGCTCGACCGACCACTCGTCCACGACGGTCCCGAAACTCGCCCCGAACCGCTCGGCCGCCACGGTCCAGAGCTCGGTGAGGCGGCGGTGCAGGTCCGGGGGTGAACCGGGAGCGCTTGATCGACCAGCTCGACTGCGACTCGCGCACGTCGAACCAGACCTCCTCCTCCGCAGGCCACGGTGTGCAGCTGTGGTACGTCCCGGAGGCGAGCGCGGCCACGAGGTCGTCGCGGTCCAACCGGTCGAACTCTCCGGAATCGTCGGCGCGGAACGCGGAGATCAGCCCGTCCTCCGGGTGCCCGATGCGCAGCCCGGCGCCCACCGCCAGGTCGAACAGCCCGGCGATCACCTCCGGCGTGCGGCCGACGTGCAGAGTCCAGTCCCAGTCGTTGCCCACGACAGGTGGTGGTGCGCCAGGACACCGCTGCCTGCGAGCCGAACGATCTCGGCGCTGTTCACGCCGGCCACCCTACGATCGCCCCAACCGACCCGAGGGCGTGACCGTGAAGCCGACCGTGCGCAAGGTGGTGGCCTTCGTCGTCCACGAGGGCAAGCTGGCCGTGTTCCGCCAGGACGACGAGGCGGCGGGCCTGCAAGTCCCCGCAGGGACCCTGCGCCCAGGCGAGGACCCGGAACACGGCGCCCTCCGCGAGGCGACGGAGGAAACGGGTCTGCCGAACCTCCGGGTAATCGCCTACCTGGGCCGCTACCGCTACGACATCACCCCGTTCCGCGAGGAGATCCAGGACCGCTCGGTGTTCCTCCTGACCGTGGACGGCAACCCCCCGGACCGCTGGGACAGCGCCGAAACCCACGACGGCCTCCTCCCGCCGACCCCGCTGCACTTCCACTGGGTCCCGCTGGGCGACCCGGAACTGGAGCAGCTCGTGGTCGGCCAGGGCACCCTGCTGGACAGGATCACGTGACGGCGCTGGGCGACGGCACCCCCTCACCGCCGCCCGTACCTGGTCAGCACCACCCCACCGGGGAACGTCCGCGTCTCCACCAGCTCCAGCCCCACCTGCCCGTCGAGCGCGGGAAAGAACGGCGCACCCCCGCCCACCAGCACCGGGTGGGTGACGATCTCGTACTCGTCCACCAGCCCGGCCCGCACCGCCGCCCCGCCCAACCGCGCGCCACCCACCCGCATCGGCCCGCCGTCCCCGTCCCTGAGCCGGGCGATCTCGTCGACCGCGTCCCCGGACACCACCCGCGTGTTCCAGTCGACGTCGATGGCCGAGGAGGTGAACACCACCTTCGGCGTGTCCCGCCAGTTCCGCGCGAACGCCACCTCCGCCGCGTTCGCCCCCGGCAACTGGTCGGCGGTAGGCCAGTGCGAGCTCATCGCCTCCCACAACCCGCGCCCGTACAGGAACAGCTCGACCGCCTGCTCCCGCTCCAACC
>NZ_JBQGCX010000790.1:0-4915 GCF_052038725.1 Actinosynnema sp. | reverse complement strand
TGGCGGCGCCGGTGGCCGCCCACCTGGCGACCGCGCCGCTCGTGGCCGGGCTGTGCGGTGAGGTGAGCCTGGTGGCGGTGCTGGCGAACCTGGTCGTCGCGCCGGTCGTGGCGCCCGCGACCGTGCTCGGCGTGGCGGCGGCGGTGCTCGCCCAGGTGCACGACGGGGCGGCGCGGTTGGCCGTGCGCCTGGCTGGCCCGGAGGTGTCCTGGCTGGTCGCCGTGGCCAGGTGGGCGAGCGGGGTGCCCGGAGCCTCGGTGCGCTGGCCGGGCGGTTGGACCGGTGGCGCGCTGCTGGCCGTCGCGCTGGTGGTCGGGTGGGCGCTGCTGCGGCTCAGGCGGCTGCGGGCGCTGCTGGTCGCGCTCGTGCTCGGCGTCGGACTGGTCCTGGTGCCGCTGGACGTGGTCGCGCCGAGGTGGCCGCCGCCCGGCTGGTCGGTGGTGGCCTGCGACGTCGGCCAGGGCGACGCCGTGCTGCTGGCGACGGCGGAGCGGGGCCGCGCGGTGCTGGTCGACACCGGGCCCGACCCGGTGCCGGTGCTCGGCTGCCTGCGGCGGCTGGGGGTGCGGCGCATCCCGCTGGTGGTGCTCAGCCACCTGCACGCCGACCACATCGGCGGGCTGGCCGAGGTGCTCGCCGAGCGGGAGGTGGGCGCGGTGGCGGTCGGTCCGGCGCGGGTGCCGGACTGGGCGTGGGCCGAGGTCGTCGCGCGGACGCGATCCGCCGGGGTGGCCGTGCTGGAGCTGACCACCGGTCAGCGCCTGGACTGGCCGGGGCTGCGGCTGGAGGTGCTGGGTCCGCGCGCGGGCCCGGTGGAGGACGCGAACACGGCGGTCAACAACGCCTCGCTGGTGCTGCGGGCCACCACCGCGGCCGGACGGGTGCTGCTGACCGGTGACGTCGAGCTGGCCGCGCAGGCGGAGCTGCTCGACGGGGGCGTCGACCTGCGGGCCGACGTGCTGAAGGTGCCGCACCACGGCGCGCGGGCCACCTCGCCCGCGTTCCTGGACGCGGTGCGGCCGAGCGTGGCGCTGGTCAGCGTCGGGGCGGGCAACCGCTACGGCCACCCCAGCGGCGTGCTGCTCGACGCGCTGGCCCGGCGGGGCGCGCTGGTCCTGCGCACCGACCGGGACGGCGACACCGCCGTGCTCGGTGGCGGGCCGGGAACCAGGGTCGCCCGCCGTGGCGACCCGCTGCCCCCGTGAGGCGGGGGGAGACCGAACGACGACAGCACCCGGCCGACGTGGGCCGGGACGAGGGAGAAGAGGACGAGATGGGCACCACCAGCGAGACCTGGATCCGGCTGCACGGCGACTGGATGCCGAACGACCACGACGGCGCGCTCGGCTGGGCGCTGTGGCAGCCCGGCTACAACGCCGACCCGTGGCCGACCGAGGAGCTGCGGCCGTCGTTCGCCTACTACGTGTGCCAGAAGCTCGACGGCGGGCGCAGGGGCGTGGTGGCGAAGGCGACCGTGCAGGCCTTCCTGAGCACGACCGAGGTCGACTCGCCAGAGGACGCCTACCGCCTCGTGGCGGACGAGCTGTTCGACGAGGGCCTGAGCTTCCCGCCGGAGACCTGGCACGCCCACCCGTACAACCAGCTCAAGGAGCGGGTGCCGTGGCCGCAACGCCTGACCGCGTGGCGGGTCTCCACCGAACCGGTGGGGCCGCACGTGCTGTCGGGCCTGGAGAAGTTCCCCAGGACCGGCTGGCTGCGCACCGCGGAGGAGCTCCGGTGACCGAGTGCCGGGGAGTCGCGCCCCGCGTCCCGCGCCCCAGGGACGGCGACCACCCGACACCACCGTGCACGGGCCTGCCCTGCACGGCGGGAGCCTGCACGGCCGGGACGCCCCGCGCCGACCCGCTCAACGCGTGGCCACCGATCAACCGCCCCGGTGGTGACGCGATGAGCACCACCACGGGGAACGCGACCGCTCAGTGCTGCTGCGGAAAGGAGTGCTGGATGTTCTGACGCGCTGACCAGAGCCGCCCCGGCAGTTCGGCAGTCGGTGCCGCCCCTTGAGGGCCAGCTCCAGCGGTCCGGTTCCCGTGGTCCGGCCTCCTACGGTTCGGCTCCCGTGGTCCGGCCCCTGCGGTCAGTCTCCCGTGGTCCGACCCTCTACGGTCCAGTTCCCTTGGTCCGGTTCCTGTGGTCCGGCCCCTGCGGTCAGCCTGCCGTGGTCCGGCCACTGAGGTCCGGTAGCGGGTGCTGCTCGGCGGATTCCAGCCGTCGGGTGGGTTGGTCTCGCCTGCGGCGAGGCGGTGCCAACCCACCCGGGGCTGCTGGTGCTGGAGGGCTGAGGGGGAGGGGTGGTCTCGGTCCTGAGGACGGTTGGTGTCAGTCCTTGAGGGCGTTGATGACCGCGTCGGCGCTCGCTGCGACGGTGGCGCGCGGGCCCACGCGGTCGCCGAGGGCGTCGAGGGTCTTCAGGCCGTCGCCGGTGATCAGCAGGACGGTCTCGGCGTCGGGGTCGAGCTTGCCCGACTCGATGAGCTTCTTCGCGGTCGCGACGGTCACGCCGCCCGCCGTCTCGGCGAAGACGCCCTCGGTGCGGGCCAGCAGGCGGATGCCCTCGACGACCTCCTCGTCGGTGACGTCCTCGATGGCGCCGCCGGTGCGGCGGACGCTGTCCAGGGCGTACGGGCCGTCGGCCGGGGCGCCGATCGCCAGGGAGCGGGCGATGGTGTCCGGGCGGACCGGGACGACCGTGTCGTGGCCCGCCTTGAAGGCGGTCGCGACGGGGGAGCAGCCGGTGGCCTGCGCGCCGAAGACGCGGTACGGGGTCTCGTCGACCAGGCCGAGGGAGCCGAACTCGCGGAACGCCTTGTCGACCTTGGTGAGCTGCGAGCCGGAGGCGATGGGGATGACGATCTGCTCGGGCAGGCGCCAGCCGAGCTGCTCGGCGACCTCGTAGCCGAGGGTCTTGGAGCCCTCGGCGTAGTACGGGCGCACGTTGACGTTGACGAACGCCCAGTCCTCGTTCTCGGCGGCGAGCTCCTGGGCGACCCGGTTGACGTCGTCGTAGGTGCCGTCGATGGTGATCAGCGAGCCGTCGTACACGGCGGACATGAGGATCTTGGCCCGCTCCAGGGAGGAGGGGACGAGCACGACCGACTGCCAGCCCGCGCGGGCTGCGGCTGCGGCGACGGCGTTGGCGAGGTTGCCGGTGGACGGGCAGGCCAGGACGCGGAAGCCCAGTTCGCGGGCGGCGGCCAGCGCGACGCCGACGACGCGGTCCTTGAACGAGTGGGTGGGGTTGCCGGTGTCGTCCTTGACCCACAGCTTGCGCACGCCCAGCGCCTTGGCCAGGTTGTCCGCCTGGATGAGGCGGGTGCCGCCGGGCTCGGTGTTCGGGTGGGCGGAGACGTTCGGCGGGACGGGGAGGAGGCCCTTGTAGCGCCAGATGGAGCGGGGGCCCGCTTCGATGTCCTCGCGCCGCACGCGGCCGAAGTCGTAGGCCACTTCCAGGGGGCCGAAGCACTCCTGGCAGGCGTACTCGGGGGCGAGCGGGGTCTCGTGGCCGCACTCCCGACAGGACAGCGCCCGAGCGGGGCCGAGGTCGAAGGAGGTGCTGGTCGAGGGTGCGCTGCTGACAGCGGTCATCGCGAGGTTCTCCTCATCTTTCCCGCTTTCGCGGGTCGGAATTGGCACCGTGATCACCCAGTCGATGACTGGTGACAGGTTGCCGGGGCTTCTTCGGGCCGATCCCTCTGCCCCTCTGGATGAGCGGTATTCGGTTGTGCTTCGAACGTACGGCACGCTCCCGGCCCGTGGCCAGTGACGTCCACCATGCGGACCCGGCGGGGCGGCCGGGGGCCCGGTGGCGGCGTGGGAGGATCGGGTGGTGAGCCATGGCGTGCAGTTGGTGATCGGTGACGAGGAACTGCTGGTCGAGCGGGCTGTGCGCGCCGCGCTGGCAGCCGCGCGCGAAGCCGACCCGCAGGCCGATCTGACCCGCGTCCGGGTGAGCGACCTCACGCCTCCCGAGCTCGCGGAGCTGGTCAGCCCGTCGCTGTTCGCCGAGGGGCGGGTCATCGCGCTGGAGGCGGCGCAGGAGGCGAGCAAGGAGATCGCGGACGCGGTCATCTCCTACGTGAAGGCGCCCGCGGACGGCGTGACGCTGGTGGTCGTGCACACCGGTGGCGGGCGCAGCAAGGCGGCGAAGGAGCTGCCCGCCGCGCTGCGCAAGGCCGGGGCCGAGGTGACCGAGTGCCCGAAGATCACCAGGGCGCCGGAGCGCGAGGCGTTCGTGCGCAACGAGATCCGCGCGGCGGGCGGCAAGGCCGATCCGGCGGCGATCGGGGCGCTGATCGAGGCCGTGGGCTCCGACCTGCGCGAACTGGCGGCGGCGGCGTCCCAGATGGTCGCCGACACCGACGGCAAGGTCGACGAGGAGGCGGTCCGCCGCTACCACCGGGGACGGGCCGAGGTGACCGGGTTCGCGGTCGCGGACAAGGCCGTCGTCGGCGACCGGGCGGGGGCGCTGGAGGCGCTGCGGTGGGCGCTGCAGCTCGGCGTGCCGCACGTGCTGGTGGCCGACGCGCTGGCGGACGCCGTGCGCACGGTGGCGCGCGTGTCCGCGGTGGGCCGCGGCGACCCGTTCAAGCTGGCGGGCGAGCTGGGGATGCCGCCGTGGAAGATCAAGAAGGCGCAGGGGCAGGTGCGCGGCTGGGACGGCGACGGCCTGGCGCGCGCGATGACGGTGGTGGCCGACCTGAACGCCGAGGTGAAGGGCATGGCGGCGGACGCGGGCTACGCCCTGGAACGGGCGGTGCTCAACATCGTCCGGGCCCACGGCGGCGCGCGCCGCTGACCTGGGAACCCGCCACCGCCGCGGTCAGGCGGGTGGCGCTGGCACGGGCTGCCTGCTGCTGGTGTGGGTGGGCCTGCGCCGGTACGGGCTGCCTGCCGC
>NZ_JBQGCX010000789.1:0-1975 GCF_052038725.1 Actinosynnema sp. | reverse complement strand
GTCGGCGGCGCGTGCTGTTCCCCGACGTGGACGGATTCAAGGAAGCGTGGTCCAGCGGGCGACTCGACTGAGCGCCACGACCGCCGGGCGACCCTCGAAGTCGTTGCGGCACAACCAAGCACCCGGTCCCCGCCACCACAGCACGACCGGACCGGGCGGAGTTTCCCATCGGTACCCATAAGAATTTCCTTGCGGTGCCCGATGCCTTGGCGCGCTTAGCATCCGGGGCGTGACGGTCATCATCTCCGCAACCGAGCTGCACCAGCGGTTCCCCGAGTTCCGGGTGCTCGACGTCCGGTGGGCGCTCGGCGCTCCGGACGGGCGGCCCGCCTACCTCAGCGCCCACCTGCCGGGCGCCGTGCACGTCGACCTGGAGGCGCACCTCGCCGGACCGCGCGGGCCCGGTGACGGGCGGCATCCGCTGCCCGGCGAGGAGGCGCTGCAGACCGCCTTGCGCGGGTGGGGCGTGAACGCCGGGGACCGGGTCGTCGTCTACGACGACTCCGGCAACCTCGCCGCCGCCCGCGCCTGGTGGGTGCTGCGCGACGCCGGGATCGACGTGCGGCTGCTCGACGGCGGGCTCGGCGCGTGGGTCGCGGGCGGGTTCCCGGTGGAGAGCGGGGACGTCGTCCCGGCGCCGGGGGACGTGGTGGTCTCCGGGAACCGGTTGGCGCGCGTCACCACCGACGAGGCGGCCACCTGGCCCGCGCGCGGGGTGCTGCTGGACGCCCGCGCCGGTGAGCGGTACCGGGGCGAGGTCGAGCCGGTCGATCCCAGGGCCGGGCACGTTCCCGGCGCGGTCAGCGCGCCCACCGGGGAGAACCTCGCGCCGGACGGGACCTTCCTGCCCGCCTCGGAGCTGGGACGGCGGTTCGCGGCGCTCGGCGTGACGTCGGGGACGCCGGTCGCGGTGTACTGCGGGTCCGGCGTCACCGCCGCGCACACCGTCGCCGCCCTGGCCATCGCCGGGATCGACGCCGCCCTGTACCCCGGCTCGTGGTCCCAGTGGTCCTCGGACCCCGACCGGCCGGTCGAGGTGGGGGCGTGAGCCTGGACGGGTTGACCGGCGGGCTCTCCTCCTGGTCGACCGACCCCGCCGAGCTGGCGCGCGCGTCCACCGACCGCTCGGGGAGCGCCCCGATCGGGACGCCCCGGCTGGTCGTGTTCGCCCAGTCCGTCGCGGAGGTCCAGCGGACCGTCGCGCACGCCGCCGCGCACGGCGTCCCGGTCGTGCCCAGGGGCGCGGGGTCCGGGGTCGCGGGTGGCGCGCTCGCGGGCGACGGGAGCATCGTGCTCGACCTGTCCGGCCTTGACCGGATCACCGAGCTGCGGCCGGACGAGGCGCTGGCGGTCGTGGAACCCGGTGTCGTCACCGCCGACCTGGACGCCGCCGCCGCCGCGCACGGGCTGCGGTACGCGCCCGACCCGGCGAGCGCCGCGTTCTCCACGATCGGCGGCAACATCGCCACCAACGCGGGCGGGCTGCGGTGCGTCAAGCACGGGGTGACCCGCGACGCGGTGCTCGGGCTCGACGTGGTGCTCGGCGACGGGTCGCTGGTCAGCACCGGGCGGCGCACGGTCAAGGGGGTCACCGGGTACGACCTGACCGGGCTGGTCGTCGGGTCCGAGGGCACGCTCGGGGTGGTGGTCGGGGCGACGCTGCGGCTCTCGCCGCTGCCGGTGCGCACGGCCACCGCCAGCGCGTTCTTCGCGACCGCCGAGGACGCCGTCGCGGCGGTGACCGCGCTGCAGCGCGCGGGCGTCCGGCCGTCCACCGCCGAGCTGCTGGACGGGCCGACGCTGCGCGCCATCGACCAGGCGCAGGGCGGTGACCTGCACCGCAGGGGCGAGGTGTTCCTGCTGCTCCAGACCGACGGCTTCGGCGCGGAGCAGGAGCTGGCGGAGGCGGCGCGGGTGGTCCGGCCGCTCGCCACCGCGCTGGAGACCACCACCGACCCCGAGGTCGCCGCCCGCC
>NZ_JBQGCX010000788.1:0-1920 GCF_052038725.1 Actinosynnema sp. | reverse complement strand
CCGGGTCCTGGCCGAGAACCAGCGCGGCCCGGTCTGGCTCACCAGCAGCCCGCACACCACCGTCGCCAGCACGCCCGACGCGTGGATCTCCTCCGCCAGCAGGAACGCCGTGAACGGGGTCAGCACGCTGATCCCGGCCTCCGGCAGCGGTTCCACGACCACCTTGCGCAGCCAGGTCACCAGCAGTCCGACCAGCAGGCCCACCACGACGCCGCCCGCGTAGGACAGGCCGAAGTCGCCCAGCGCGGACGGCCAGGAGAACTCCTCCCGACCGCTGGCCACGGCCACCGCGATCGCGAACAGCACCAGCGCGGTGCCGTCGTTGACCAGGCTCTCGGCGCGCAGCAGGGTCAGCTGCCGGTGCGGCATCCTCCCCGCGACCGCGCCGACGGCGGTGGCGTCGGTGGGCGCGACCACCGCGCCGAGCACGAACGCCACCGGCCAGCTCAGGCCCAGCGCGTGCCCGACCGCCGCGACCGAGGCGGCGGTCACCAGCACCAGCACGACCGAGCTGAGCGCGATGCTGCGCAGGTTCGCCCTGATCTCGCGCAGCGAGGTGTTCAGCGCCTCCCAGTGCAGCAGCGCGGGCAGGAACAGCAGCAGCACCACCTCGGGCGGCAGCCGGATCGGCTCCAGCCAGGGGACCAGCGCGGCCAGCGCCCCGCCGACCAGCAGCACGATCGGCGGCGACAGGCGCAGGCGGCGGGCGAGCAGGTGCAGCGCGACCACGGCCGCGCCGACGGACACGAGCACGATCAGCGCCTGCGAGTCGCCCATGGCCTCTTCTGCCTCCCGTCTTGGTGGACGGGAGGGAGTCGCCCGCAGGAGTGCGGTTCAAACCGGCCCGCTCCGGGGTACCCGTGTCCCCAGCGGCGGTCGGCGCGGCTCGGGACAGCGTCGTTCCGGGGCCCACGACGCCCGCTGCGGCCTCAACGCCCGACTCCGGTCGGGTGGGTGCCGTCGGGGCCCTCCGGGGCGCTCACGGCCCGCTCAGAGGTTCCGCGCGCACGCGTCCGCCCCTCCGCGGGTCCCGAACGGGGACCGGGGGAGGGGCGGGGTCGCGGATCAGCGGATCGGCGGCGCGGGGATCAGCGGCGCGGGGATCAGTAGCCCTGGTAGCCGGTTCCGGCGTTGATGCCGATCAGGCCGGGGTGGTTGTGGAAGCCGCCGTAGCGGGCGTACACGTACCGCACGCCCGCGATGATGTTGTCCACCGGGCGGTAGATGTCGTCGTAGCCCGCGAGCTTGTACGCCTCGAACGTGGGGTCGATGACCTGCATCAGGCCCTTCGACGGGGTGCCGCGCACCGCGTTCGAGTCCCAGTTGTTGATGGCGTTGACGTTGCCGCCGGACTCCTTCTGGATCACCGTCCAGATCGCGCCCACGCTGCTGTTGTCGATCGAGGTGCCGTTGGCCTGGAGGACCTTGATGGCCTCCTTGATCCACGCCTCGACCTCGCGCTGCTTGGCCGGCTTGCGCGCCTCGGCCTCGCGCTCCTTGCGCTCCTGCTCGGCCTTGACCCGCGCCGCGTAGTCGTTCGCCGCCGCGTCGCTGATCTGGTTGACCGCCATGGCCGCCGTCATCTGCTCCTGCTGGAGCAGGCGGGACGCCTCGCCGCCGACGTCCACCGAGTGGACGGTCCGGACCTCGGCGATGGTCTGCGCCGTCGGCGAGACCGCCGGGGCGTCCGGGTCGCCGAACCCGCCGAAGTTCATGGCGCCCGCGCTGGGGCTGAAGGTGCCGCCGGTGACCGCGTAGGCCGCGGCCCCGCCCGCTCCCGCGACCACGCCGACCGCCATCGCGACGGCGGACACCCGGTGGGCCAGCGGGGCCTTGTCGGACTCGGCGCGGTGCGCTCCGGGAACGACGCCGGGGGCGGTGACGACCACTGGGAACACCAGCGTGGTCGGTTCCCCCTGG
>NZ_JBQGCX010000787.1:0-3854 GCF_052038725.1 Actinosynnema sp. | reverse complement strand
TCCCGGTGCACGATGCCCGCCTGGTGCGCGGCGGTCAGGGCCGAGGCCACCAGCCCGCCGATGCGCGCCACCTCGCCGGGCGGCAGCGGCCCGCGCTCGTCCAGCAGGGCGCCGAGGCTGTGCGAGGGCAGGTACTCCATGACCAGGCACGGGGTGCCGTCGTGCTCCACGACGTCGTGCACGGTGATCGCGTTGGGGTGCCGCAGCCGGGTCGCGATGCGGCCCTCGCGGGCGATCCACGCGCTGGAGTCGGCCGACCGCACCGACTCCTCCAGGAGCTTGACGGCTATGACGCGGTCCTGCTCCTCGTCCCGCCCCCGCCAGACGACCCCCATCGCCCCTTGCCCGACCAGCGACTCCAGCCGGTAGCGACCGGCGATCAGCTCTCCCGCGTGTGGCACGGGCCGACGGTACCGAGTCACCGGGCGTAGGGGCCACCCGACTGGGTGATAGCAGAACGGGCCGCCGGGGTGCCGGAGACGTCTCCGGACAGACCGGAAAGCGCTTTCCAAACCCCAGCGCGAAAACCCCCGACCGGGAGGCCGAGTCCCGACCGGGGGCCGCCGCGCACCCGCTCAGCCGTCGAACGCCACCCGCTCGTCCAGCAGCGAGCTGACGTCCCCGGACACCTCCTCCGGGTCCTTCCCCCGCCGGAACACGATCGCAGGCCCGCCCCCGCGCACCGCGACCGACGTCCCGCCGACCACGCACGACCGCGCGCGCCCGTCCCCGGACACCCGCAGGTGCGTGCCCTCCCGCAGCCCGAGCACCGGGACGTCGTTCTCCTCCAGGAACTCCAGCAGCCTGGTCTCCCGCGTCTCGCCCATGTGCGTGCTGGTCGGGTCCGCGTCGATGAAGTGCGGGTTGATCTGGAACGGCACCAGCCCCAGCGCCGCGAACGACCCCGGCTCCACGATCGGCATGTCGTTGGTCGTCCGGATGGTCGGCGCGGTGATGTTGGTGCCCGCGCTGGCGCCCACGTACCGGGTCGTCCCGGCGCGCACCGCCTCGCGGATCGCCACGTCCAACCCCTGCCCCTGCAGGGAGCGCAGCAACCGGAACGTGTTGCCGCCGCCGACGACGACCGCGCCCGCCGCCGCCACCGCCGCCACCGGGTCGGCCTCGCGGTGCAGCCCCCGCAGGGCCACCCCCGCGGGGGCGAACGCGTCGGCGACCTTCGCGGTGTACGCGTCGTGGTCGGCGAGCGCGTAGGGCACGAAGAGCGCGTCCTCGACACCGGCGAGGAAGTCGCGGATCTCGGGCAGCGCGTGGGCGTAGGGACGCCCGCCGTGATTGGTCGAGTTCGAGAAGAGCAGCAGGTCCACGCGCCGAAGTTTACGGATTAGCAACCGGGGGGGCTGGATTGCGGCCGATGGAGCATTTACGGTTCATCCCGATGACAGGAAAGCCTTCCCGATTATCGGGAAGCCCACCGTCCGGAGGGACCCCCTGTGGCTGACGAGCTGCTCACCGTCCAGCGTGCGCTCGACGTGCTCTCGCTGTTCTCGGCGACCGAGGCCACGTGGGGCGTCAGCGACGCCGCGCGCCGCCTCGGTCTGGGCACCTCCCAGGTCCACCGGATCATGGCCACCCTCGCCGGGCGGGGCTTCCTCGTCGCCGACAAGCGCACCCGGATGTACCGGCTGGGGCCCGCGCTGATCGGCCTCGGCCACCTGGCCGCCGAGTCCGACGCCAACCGGCAGATCGCGCTGCCGGTGCTCAACCGGCTGGCCGCCCTCGTGGGCAGGTCCGCCGTGTTCAACGTGCGCCAGGGCTCCCGCTACGTGCTCGCCGCCGCCGCCGACGCGCCCGGCGACCTGCGCTGGGAGCTCACCCTGGGGCGCAGCTACCCCTGGTACGGGGGCGCGGCCGGG
The DNA here is from genome assembly GCF_052038725.1 of Actinosynnema sp. Classification (NCBI taxonomy): domain Bacteria; kingdom Bacillati; phylum Actinomycetota; class Actinomycetes; order Pseudonocardiales; family Pseudonocardiaceae; genus Actinosynnema; species Actinosynnema sp. Next base: position 1,980 of record NZ_JBQGCX010000787.1, on the reverse strand, counting down.
CACGCGATCTTCGCGTTCCGGCCCCAGGAGGAGATCGACGCGCTGATCGCCTCCGGCTTCGACGAGTCGACCGAGACCGGCCCGCACGACGCCACCACCCTCCACAGCCTGCACACCGCCGTGCGGGAGCGGGGCTTCGCCACCTCCACCGGTGAGGTGAACCCGCACGTGACCTCGGTCGCCGCTCCCGTCATATCCGGGAGCGAGATCACGGGCTGCATCGCGGTCCTCGGCGTGACCCACCAGGTCGCCGCCACCCCTGAACTCGTCGGCCACCTGCTCGCGGCCGCAGCCGAACTGTCCGAAGCCCTCAGCCGGACAGCGTGAGAGGAGACCTCAGTGTCCCTTGACTCCTCGAAGGACCCCGCGACACCGACCACCGGTGACGCCCCCGAGAAGCACCCCAGGGCTTTCGAGCCCATCACGTTCGTGATCATCGCCCTGCTCAGCGTGCTCGGCGCGATCATCGGCCTGCACATGATCACCACCCTGGGCGTCTCGCCCAACACCTCGGTGATCGGCGCACTGGTCGCCATGGTCGTGGGCCGCTTCGCCTTCCTCGGCCTGGCCAGGATGCGCAGCGTCCACCGCCAGAACCTCGCCCAGTCCGCGATCTCCGGCTCCACCTTCGCCGCCGCGAACTCGCTGCTGATCCCGATGGCGATCCCGTTCGTCTTCGGCAAGCCCGAGCTGGTCTGGCCGGTCTTCATCGGCGCGGGCCTGGGCCTGGCGATCGACGTGTGGATCCTCTACCGGGGCTTCGGCTCCTCGTTCCTGCCCGCGCACGCCGCGTGGCCGCCCGGCGTGGCCGCCGCCGAGACCATCAAGGCAGGCGACTCCGGCGGCCGTCAGGCCAAGATCCTCGCCGTGTCCGGCGTCCTCGGCTTCGGCGCCAGCTTCGCCGGCCTGCCGATGTCCGCCGCGGGCGTCGCGCTGATCGGCAACGTCTGGGCGCTCGGCATGTTCGGCGTCGGCCTCCTGGCCGCGCAGTACGCCCCGGTCCTGTTCAACGTCAAGCTCGCCGCGCTCTACGTGCCGCACGGCGTGATGATCGGCGCCGGTCTGGTCGCCCTCGTCCAGGCCGCCCTGCTGCTCCTCGGCCGCCGCTCCAAGAAGTCCGGGGCCCAGGACCCCCGCAGGGAGGGCGCCGAGGAGAAGAAGGCCGCCGCCGCGAAGGCCGACGGCTCCGACGCGGACCTCGAAGACGATCCGTCCATGGTGGACACCGTCACCATCGGCAAGCTCCGCCGCGCCTTCTCCACCGGTTACCTGCTGTACGTCGGTGGCGCCGCGATCCTGGCCGTCCTCGCCGGGGTGCACTCCGAGCTGTCCGTCCCGGCCCTGATCGGCTGGGTCCTGTTCGCCGCGTTCGCCGCGATCGTGCACGAGATCATCGTCGGCCTGGCCGCCATGCACGCGGGCTGGTTCCCCGCCTTCGCCGTCACCCTGATCTTCCTGATCGTCGGCCTGTTCCTCGGCTTCCCCCAGGTGCCCCTCATGGTCCTGGTGGCCTACTGCGCCGCCACCGGCCCCGCGTTCGCCGACATGGGCTACGACCTCAAGGCGGGCTGGCTCCTGCGCCGCGCGCACCGCCCGTACAGCGCCTTCGAGCTGGAGGGCCGCCGCCAGCAGCTCCTCGCCAGCGTCATCGGCTTCGCCGTCGCGGTCGGCGCGGTGGCCCTGCTCTGGCAGAGCTACTTCACCAACGGCGACGTCCCACCCGTGTCGAAGGTCTACGCCGACACCATCAAGGCCGGCCTCGGCGACCCCGAGGTCCTGCGCAACCTGCTGATCTGGGCCGTCCCCGGCGCGATCATCCAGCTCATCGGCGGCCCCAAGCGCCAGATCGGCGTCCTGCTCGCCACCGGCCTCCTGGTCGCCACCCCGAACGCGGGCTGGCTCGTCCTCGCCGCGCTCGCCCTGCGCGTCCTGTGGGTCCGCAAGCGCGGCCCCGAGGGCGAGAACGACGCCGCCCTGGTC
>NZ_JBQGCX010000786.1:0-7675 GCF_052038725.1 Actinosynnema sp. | reverse complement strand
CAGCAGTCCCGGTCAGCAGTCCCGGTCGGCGCGCCCCGGTCAGCGCGCCGCGTGCTCGGCCAGCGCCGCCAGCACCCGCGCCGCCGCGCCGAGGTCCGCCGGGTCGACCAGGTCGACCACCCGCCGTCGCGCGATCGCCAGGTGGTGCCCCGCCGCCTCGCGCTGCCGTGCCAGCCCGGCCTCGGTGAGCACCGCCACCGCGCCCCGCCCGTCGCCGGGCGCCTTCTCCTTCTCCAGGAACCCGTGACGCGCCATCGCGTCCACCACGCGGGTCATCCGGCTGCCCGACAGGGCCACCCCCGCCGCCAGCTCGCTCATCCGCAGCCGCCGCTCCGGCGCCTCCGCGAGCACCAGCAGCACCGCGTACTCGGTCATCGACAGGCCGGACGCCCTGGTCATCTCCTCGTCCAGCACGCGCGGCAGCAGGTGCGCCGCCCGCCCCAGCGCGCGCCACAGCGCGTCCTCGTCCGCCGACAGCTCCCGTGCCTCACCCATGGCGGCCAGCGTGCCCGCAGGAGGTTGCGTGCGCAAGCGAGCATATAGTTAGCTGCGCAGGCAAGTACTTTGACCGGAGGGACCCCCCGTGCAGATCCTCGTCATCGGCGCCACCGGCTACGTCGGCAGCCGCCTCGCCCCCGCCCTGCGCCGCGCGGGCCACACCGTCCTCGGCCTGACCAGGGACCCCGCCTCGCCCAGGGCCCGCGCGCTCGCCGCCGCCGAGGTGATCCCCGTCGCGGGCGAGCTCGGCGACCCGTCGAGCTACCGGGCGCACCTGGACGGCGTCGACGCCGTCGTGCATCTGGCGATGGACCTCGACGACCCGGCCGGTTCGGACCGCGCCCTGTTCGCCGAGCTGCTCGACGCAGGCTCCCCGCACCTGCTCTACACCACCGGGTGCTCCAGCTACGGCCGCGTCGACGCCCCCGTGCTCGACGAGACCACCCCCGGCAACCCGGACAGCCCGCTGGCCTTCCGCTTCGACCTGGAGCGCGAGCTGGCCGCCACCGGCCTGCCGCACACCGTGCTGCGCCCCGGTTTCGTCTACGGCGGCGACGCCCGGACCTCGCAGAGCGGCAACTGGTTCGCGGCCGGGCGCGCCGGGAACGCGGTGTTCTTCGGCGACCCCGCCAAGTCGTGGACCTGGGTGCACGTGGACGACCTCGCCGACGCCTTCACCGCCGTCCTGGACCGCCTGTCCGAGGTGGACGGCGAGGTGTTCTGCGTCGGCGAGGAGGACGCGCCCACCGCGCTGGAGGTGTTCACCGCGTGCGTGCGCGCGGCGGGCCACCGGGGCCCGGTCGAGCTCGCGCCCATCACCGAGGCGGGCTGGTTGGACCAGGCCGCCGACCAGGACGAGGTCATGACCAGCGCGAAGGCCCGCCGGGTCCTCGGCTGGACCCCGCGCCGCGCGGGCCTCCTGGCCGACGTGGACACCTACTGCGCCGCGTGGTCGGCGTGACCCCGGTCGCCGGGATGCCCGGCTTCGAGCACCGCCACACCGACGTCGACGGCGTCCGCGTCCACCACGTCGTCGGCGGTTCCGGCCCGGTGGTCGTGCTGCTGCACGGCTGGCCGCTCACCTGGCGCGAGTGGAAGCCGGTGATGCCCCTGCTCGCCGCCGCGGGCCGCACGGTCGTCGCCCCGGACCTGCGCGGCCTCGGCGACACGGGCAGGCCGGTCTCCGGCTACACCAAGCGCGAGGTCGCCGAGGACCTGCGCGGCCTCGGCCTCGGCGAGGTCGACCTGGTCGGCTCCGACATCGGCGCGATGGTCGCCCACGCCTGGGCCGCCGCGCACCCCGCCGAGGTGCGCCGCCTGGTCCTGGCCGTGTCCGTCCGGCCGGGCTACGGCCGGGCGGTGGCGGCGGCCGTGCAGGGGTGGTGGCACTTCGGCTTCCCCGCCCTGCTCGACCTCGCCGAGCTGCTCACCTGGGGCAAGGAGGCCGCCTACCTGGGCGGCGTCTGGTCGCGGATGTCCCCGGAGGGCGTCCCGGACGCCGAGGAGACCCTCGCCGAGTACTCCTCACCGGGCGGGATGCGCGCCGGTTTCCAGCACTACGCGACCCTCGCCCACGACGCCGAGGTGATCCGCGCCGCACCGCCCCTGGCCATGCCCGTGCTCGTCCTCAACGGCGAGCGCGGCCTGCCCCAGGGGCCCCTGCTGGCGGGCGCGCGCCAGGCCGCCCACGACGTGCAGGCGGACATCGTCCCGACCGCCGCCCACCTGCTGGCCCACGGCAACCCGGAGTGGCTCGCCGCACGCCTGCTGGAGTTCCTCGCCTGACCCGCCGCACCGCCCCGTGAAAAGCACTGAGCCCCGGACTCCGAGGAGTCCGGGGCTCTACGCGTATCCAGGGCGCAGCACTCAGCCGCGCACCACCTTGCCCGCCTTCAGGCACGAGGTGCACACGTTGAGCCGCTGGCGCTGCGAAGACGACACCTTCGCGCGCACGGTCTGGATGTTCGGGTTCCACCGGCGGTTGGTGAGCCGGTGGGAGTGCGAGACCGACTTGCCGAAGCCCGGCCCCTTGCCACAGACGTCGCACACGGCAGCCACGTCAGCCACTCCTTCAGGTTTCCTCAGCGGTACTCACGCCCCGGCGGGCGCGCAAGCGTGCACAAGCCTCAGCCGGGCATGGCAACCTGGACAGGGTAGCCGGTGGCGGGTGGGGTGACCAAACCGGGGCTTAAGTAGGCTCGAAGCGTGCAGGCCCTCGACGCTTCCGCGATCCGCCGCTGGGCGGATGCCTGCGTGCGGTCGCTGGCCGCCCACCGCGAGGACATCGACCGCATCAACGTGTTCACGGTCGCCGACGGCGACACCGGCACGAACCTCCTGCAGACCATGCGCAGCGCGCTCGACTCGCTGCTCCGCTCCAACTCCAGCGGCGCGGGCACGGCGCTCAGCGCGCTCGCCAAGGGCGCGCTCGCGGGCGCGCGCGGCAACTCCGGCGTGATCCTGTCCCAGGTGCTGCGGGGCCTGGCCGAGGCGGTCGGCACCGCCTCCACGGCGACCGGGGCCTCGTTGCGCAAGGCGCTGCTGCGGGCCGACGAGCTGGCCGCCGAGGCGGTGTCGGCCCCGTCGCCGGGCACCGTCCTGTCCGTCCTGCACGCCGCCGCCGAGGCCGCCCGCGACTGCCCGAGCGACGAGCTGGGCGAGGTCGCCTCCGCCGCCTCCCGCGCGAGCGCCGCCGCGCTCGCCGAGACCCCGAGGCAGCTGGCTGTCCTGGCCCGCGCGGGCGTGGTCGACGCGGGAGGGCGCGGCCTGGTCGTCCTGCTCGACGCGCTGGCGGGCGTGGTGACCGGGCACGTCCCCGAACCCGTCGTGCCCAGCCGGGTCCCGCGCCCGGCCGCCGCCCTCACCACCGCCCGCGAGTCCGGTTCGGCGGAGTACGAGTACGAGGTCATGTACCTGATCGACGGCCTGGCGGGCGCGGGCGCCGACCGGTCCGACCGGTCGGCCGAGGAGGAGGCGGCGCGCGCCCTGCGGACCGCGCTGCGCGCGCTCGGCGACTGCGTCTCCGTGGTCGGCGACGGCGACGGCCTGTGGACCGTCCACGTGCACTGCAACGACATCGGCGCGGCCGTCGAGGCGGGCGTCGAGGCGGGCCGCCCGCACCGCATCACCGTGTCCCGCTTCGCCGACCAGGTCGCCGCCCAGGCGGACCGCTTCACCCGCGACCGCGCGGTGGTCGCCCTGGTGCGCGGCGACGGCGTGGCCGAGCTGTTCGAGGGCGAGGGCGCGGTCGTGCTGCGCGTCGCGGGCGCGCTGGACCCGGCCGACCTGCTCGCCGTGCTCACCGGCACCCGCGCCCGGCACGTCGTGGTGCTGCCCGGCGTCCCCGACCTCCGGTCCGAGGTGGACGACGCGGTCTCCCAGGCCGTCGCCGCGGGGCAGGACGCGGTGGTCGTGCCCATGACCTCGCCGGTGCAGGCGCTCGCCGCGCTCGCCGTGCACGACGCGTCCCGCAGGGCGAACGACGACGTGGTGGCGATGGCCGAGGCCGCCGCCGCGACCCGCAGGGGCGAGATCGGCCACGCCGTCCAGGAGGCCATCACCTGGGTCGGCCGCTGCCTGCCCGGAGACCTGCTGGCCCTGCTGGACGGCGAGGTCGTGCACGTCGAGCCCGGCCCCGGCGACCGCACGGGCCTGGCCCGCGACCTGGTCGACCTGATGCTCGTGCCCGGCGGCGAGCTGGTCACCGCCCTGCTCGGCGAGGACGCCCCGGACGGCCTCGCCGAGGCGCTGGAGGCGCACCTGCGCGTCGCGCACCCCGAGGTCGAGCTGGTCGTCTACCCCGGCGGCCTGCCCGGCGCGGTGCTCGTGGTCGGCGTCGAGTAGCCGCGCCGTGCCCCCGACGCGACTGTCGGCGCCTAGTAGTTCAATGGGCAGGCGATGACGACCTTCGACGACAGCCTCGTGCCGCTGCTGGGGCAGAAGACCGCCGACGCGCTGGAGACCGGCCTCGGCCTGACCACCGTCGGCGACCTGCTGCGCCACTACCCGCGCCGCTACGACGAGCGCGGCAAGCTCACCGAGATCTCCGGGCTGGAGCTCGGCGAGCACGTCACCGTGCAGGCCCGCGTCAAGTCCGCCCGCCTCAAGAACATGCGCGCCCGGCGCGGCGAGATGCTCGACGCGGTCATCACCGACGGGACCAGCGAGCTGCACCTGGTGTTCTTCGGCCGCGGCTCCCGCAAGGTCGAGCGCGAGCTGCTCCCCAACACCAAGGCCATGTTCGCGGGCAAGGTCGGCGTCTTCAACGGCAAGCTCCAGCTCGCCCACCCCGACTACGAGATCATCGACGGCCTCACCGACACCGACGACGAGGGCGGCGCGGCGGCGGCGTCGAAGTTCGCGGACGCCTTCATCCCCGTCTACCCGGCGGCCCAGGGCATCCAGTCCTGGAACGTGGCCAAGTGCGTGGAGCAGGTCCTGGCGGTCTGGGACGGCGTCGAGGAGGACCCGCTCCCGGAGGAGCTGCGCGAGTCCGAGGGCCTGATCACCCTGGAGAAGGCGCTCCGCGACATCCACCGCCCGGACGGCTGGCCCGCCGTGACCGTGGCCCAGCAGCGCCTCAAGTGGGACGAGGCCCTGGCCGTGCAGCTCGCGCTGGCCCAGCGCCGCCACTCCGCGACCGCCCGCCCCGCCTCGGCCTGCCCGCGCGTGGCGGGCCGGGTGGCCGACGCCTTCGACGCCAGGCTCCCGTTCAAGCTTACCGCCGGGCAGCAGGCCGTCGGCGACCGCATCGCCGAGGACCTCTCCGGGACCCAGCCCATGAACCGCCTCCTGCAGGGCGAGGTCGGCTCGGGCAAGACCATGGTCGCCCTGCGCGCCATGCTCCAGGTCGTGGACTCCGGGCGGCAGTCCGCCATGCTCGCCCCCACCGAGGTCCTCGCGGCCCAGCACGCCCGCTCCCTGCGCGAACTCCTGGGCGACCTCGGCCAGGCGGGCGAGCTGGGCGGCGCCGAGCACGCCACCCGCGTCACCCTCCTCACCGGCTCCATGCCCGCCGCGCAGCGCAAGAAGGCCCTGCTGGAGATCATGACCGGCGAGGCCGGGATCGTCGTGGGCACGCACGCCCTCATCCAGGACAAGGTCGCGTTCGCGGACCTCGGCCTGGTGGTCGTGGACGAGCAGCACCGCTTCGGCGTCGAGCAGCGCGCCGCCCTCAGCGCGCGTCCCGGCACCGCGGTCCCGCACGTCCTGGTCATGACCGCGACCCCGATCCCGCGCACGGTCGCCATGACCGTCTACGGCGACCTGGAGGTCTCCGCGCTGCGCGAGCTCCCCGGTGGGCGCTCGCCCATCAAGACCTCGGTCGTGCCCACCGCCGAGAAGCCCCAGTGGCTGGACCGCGCCTGGCAGCGCATCCACGAGGAGGTGGGCAAGGGCCACCAGGTCTACGTGGTCTGCCCCCGGATCGGCGACGGCGAGGACGAGGACGGCAAGCCCCCCAAGGAGAAGGGCGACCCCGACAAGCGCCCGCCCCTGGCGGTCGTGGACGTGGCCAACCGCCTGGCGGCAGGCCCGCTGAAGGGCCTGCGCATCGACATCCTGCACGGCCGCCTCGCGCCCGACGACAAGGACGCGGTCATGCGCGCCTTCGCCGCCAACGAGGTCCAGGTCCTCGTGGCGACCACCGTCGTGGAGGTGGGCGTGAACGTCCCGAACGCCACCGTCATGGTCATCATGGACGCGGACCGCTTCGGCGTGAGCCAGCTCCACCAGCTGCGGGGCCGCGTCGGCCGGGGCAGCGCCCCCGGTCTGTGCCTCCTGGTCAGCGAGATGCCCGGCGCCTCCGCCACGATGCAGCGCCTCCGTGCCGTCGAGTCCACCCTGGACGGCTTCGAGCTGGCCCAGCTGGACCTCGAACTGCGCCGCGAGGGCGACATCCTCGGCGCGGCCCAGTCCGGGACCCGCAGCGGCCTGAAGATGCTCTCCCTGCTGCGCGACGAGGACACCATCGAAGCCGCGCGCGTGGTGGCGCAGGAGATCGTCGAGCGCGATCCCGACCTCGGCGCCCACCCCGGACTGGCCACCCTCCTCGCCGGGGTGCTGGACGAGGAGCGCGCGGACTACCTGGAGAAGACCTAGCCGCCGTCCCGGTCCTGACGCGGTCCTGACGCGCCCGCGGGTAGTGTCGTGCGACTGTGCGCCACTCCCGCCTGATCCCCGCTGCCGCCGCCGCACTGGCCCTGGTCGTCACCGGGTGCTCCGCGGGCGCGCCGGCCACCACCGCGGCCCCGTCCACCCCGGCCTCCGCCGACCTCCCCAAGGGGGATTTGGCGCAGCTCGCGGAGAAGGTCGACGCCCGTGTGGCGGCCCTGGGCAGGGCGAGGTTCAGCACCGAGGGCTTCGCCAGCGACGGCGCGGGGACCGAGGTCCGCAGCCAGGTCACCGGGTCGGCGCGCTGGCTGAACGGCGTGGTCACCTCCGCCATGACCATGGACGTCCGGACCAACGGCGCCACCCCCACCGTCACCCGCCTCGTCAGCGGGGTGGACGGCGTCTACGTGAGCGTCGACGGCGCCCCCATGCCCGCGGGCAAGACCTGGGGCTTCTACACCAAGCAGAACTCCGCCGAGGTCGACGCCCTCCTCCGGGGCTTCGGCCCGAGCGCCGTCGTGGGCGCGGAGCTGGACTACCTCGAACCCAGGGCCGCGATGATCGTCGGCAAGCGGCAGACGGCCGAGGGCACCCGCTACGACCTGGTCGTGGACCCGATGAAGATGGCCAAGGCGGTCACCGACCCGGACATCCAGCTCCAGCACACCCAGCTCGCCGAGTACGGCGTGGTGATCCGAGCCGAGGTCGTGGTGGACGAGACCGGCGCGCCCAGCCAAGCCGGGTTCCGCTTCGAGCTCGGCGGGAAGGACGTGCGCAGCTCCACCACGAGGTTCGCCGACTGGGGCGCGGACGTCGACGTCTCCACCCCGCCCGCGGACCAGGTCGTCCCCGCCGACCAGCTCCCGCAGTAGTCCGGCTCGGGGGCGCCCACCCCGCCCCCAGCCCCCGGACGCGCGGGAGCCCCGCAGGCCGCGGGCCGTGCGGGGCTCCCACCGCTCACCGGGTCAGGTGGCGGGCAGCTGCGACTTCGGGATCTGCCGGGTGGGCGGCTCCTCCGGGTCCTCCGCCAGCCGGGGCAGGCTCGACACCGCCTGCTGCACGGCCT
>NZ_JBQGCX010000785.1:0-3672 GCF_052038725.1 Actinosynnema sp. | reverse complement strand
GCCCGCGGGGTTGGGGGCCCCGCTCGCCGGGGGGCCCACCGGCTCCGGGTCAGCCGACGATCTGGCGGAGCTGGTCGAGCAGCTCGGCTCGGCTGGTGCAGCCCAGGCGCTGCCGGATGCGGGCCACGTGGTGCTCGACGGTCTTGGCGGAGATGAACAGCCGGTCGCCCACCTGCTTGTAGGTGAGCCCGCCGACGACCAGCTCGGCGACCTCGCGCTCGCGGTCGCTGAGCTTGCCGGTCTCCTGCCCGGTCTCGGGCTCGACCGGCTTGCGCCCGCCCAGCGGCCTGCCCTGGAGCAGCCGCGCGCAGTCGAGCAGCCGGACCATGGCCTGCCGGTCGGAGGTGCGGATGGCGGCCTGGCCCGCGAGGCGGGCGGCGTCCCACCACTGGCCCGCCGCGTGCAGCCCGCGCGCGGCCTGCTCGACCTGGTCGGGGTCGACCTTGCCCGCGAGCACGTCGAGCCAGCTCTCGGCGGCGCGGGAGACGATCGCGCAGTAGCGGCCCGAGTCGCGGTGGGCGGCGAGCGCGGCGGCGTGCTCCTCGGCGGCCGGGATCTCCTCGGTGATGATCGCGGCGTGCAGGCCGCTCCAGTGCAGCGGCACCGCCCACAGCGCGGGGTTGCCGAGGCCGCGCAGCAGGTCCTCGGCGGCGGCCAGGTGCGGGGCGAGGCGGTGCTGGTCGCGCAGCCGGGCGGCGGCTGCGGCGAACTCGCCCAGCGGCAGGAACGTGTACAGGTCGACGGGGTGGCGCAGCACCGCCTCGCAGGCCTGCTCCCAGGTGCGCTTGAGGGTGGGCAGGTCGCTGTTGCGGCGGGCGATGCCGATCTCCAGCGCCACCGCGAAGATCCAGTCGCGGGGTTCGAGGGGCCGGTTCGCCCTGCGCAGCGCGGTGATCGTCTCGCGGGCGCGCTCCAGGTTGCCCCGGCCCATGGCGATCCAGGCGCGCAGCAGCCGGTGCCGCACGGCCATGAGCGAGCCGCCGAGGCCGGAGGCGACGGCGCGGTCGAGCGCGGACTCGGCGACCACCGGCTCGCCGCTGTGCAGCGCGACCAGCGCGGCGAGGGCGGCGGGCGAGTCGGGCAGCAGCACGCCCGCGCCCGCCGGTTCCAGCAGGCCCGAGGCCCTGACCAGGGTGGACAGCGCGGTGGTGGGGCTGCCGGTGACCGATTCCAGGACGCCGTGCGCCATCAGCGAGGCGGCTCCGCCGAGCAGGGTGGGCGGGGCGGGCGGCAGCGGCGCGACCGGGAGCGCGCCGACGCCGATCTGGCCGATGTGCGCGAACGCGGTGGAGGTGGCGCTGGGCGACCACCGGTGCAGCTCGGTGCTGCGGGCGAGCTGGCCCCGGTGGGCGAGGGCGATGGCCGCGACCTCGGCGGCGGCGCCCCGGTGGGTCTGGTCGCCGCCCGCGACGACCCGGTCGGCCAGGCGCAGCGCGGAGTCCAGGTCGCCCGCCATGGCGGAGGCGGTGGCGTGCCGGACGGCCACCTCGGGGGTGGGGGTGCCGATGGCGGCGAGCAGCCGGGCGGCGAGCGCCGGGTCGCTGGGCAGCGCCTCGGCGGCGGCGGCCGTGAACAGCTCGGACAGCTCGGGGCCGGGGGCGGTGAGCAGCGGCCGGACCAGGTCGAGCACGGGTCCGCCCACGCGCAGCTGGGACTCGGCCAGCGCGCGGCGCACGGCGATGCGCCGGTCGGTGCGGCTGAGGGCGGCGACGGCGGTGCGGGCCACCGGCAGCAGGGTGCCGTCGGGGGCGAGCAGGCCGGTGGCGCGGGCGGCGTCGATGACGTCGGCGACCCGGTCGGCGTCCCCGCCGAGCAGCGAGCGCAGCAGGTCGAGGCGCAGGGCGGCCCCGGCCTCGGCGGCGAGGAGGAACTTCTGGGCGTCCGGGTCGAGCCAGTCCAGGTCGGCGCGGAAGGAGGCGATGACGTCCGGGGTCAGCTCCGGCGAGGTCAGCCCGGAGAGCCGGGCGACGAAGCGGGGCACGCCGCCGGTCTGCTGGTGGACGAAGTCGACCAGGGCGCGGCCGGTGGACGGGGGCAGGGCGTGCCTGACCTGCTCGCGGGTGAGCGGGGCGGGCAGGTGGGCGGGGCGGACGCGGCCGAGCGACTCGGCGAGCGCGGCCAGCGCGCGGGAGCGCGGCCACGGCCGGTAGGCGACGACGACGGAGGTGTCGCCGCGCTCGACCAGGGCGCGCAGGGCGCGCAGCTCGTCGTCGCCGAGCAGGTGCGCGTCGTCCACGGCGGTGACGTCGGCGCCGTTCTGCGCGAAGGCCCGCTCGACCTCGCGCAGCAGGGTGGTCTTCCCGTGCCCGCCGGGCGCGAGCACGCCGAGGCGCAGGACCGCGCCGGGGTTCGCGGCGATCTCGTCGAGCAGGGCGCGGGCCGCGGTGTCCAGGACGGGCTTGGGGGGAGTCGTCATGCGGTGGCTCAACGGCCGTCCTCGTCGTGTCGGGTGCGGTGTCGGGGGTCGCGCTCGGACCGGCCGCCTCGGCGGGAGCGGCCGATGGGGGCGAGGCCGCGGCGCACGACCCGCTTCACCGACAGGGGGGTGGGCAGGTCGAGCGGGGTGATCTCGACCGGGGGGCGTGGCGGGGGCGCGGCGCTCTCCGCGTCGTCCCAGGCGAGCTGGCCGACGGGGAAGCGCAGCGACGGGTCGTCCCCGTGCACGAGCACGGAGGTCTCGCCGTGGTCGGGGCCGGTGTCCGGGCCCAGGAGCAGCCGCCTTCCCGCGAGGGCGGCGCCCCGGACCGCGCAGGCCTCGGGGGCGGCGGCCAGCACGAGCCTGCCGGGCACGGCGGCGGCGACGGCGGAGGCCAGCAGCGGCGTCCTGGCGGTGCCGCCGACCAGGGCGATCGCGTCGGGGCGGTGGCCCCGGCACAGCCGCTCCAGGCCGCGCACGGCCAGTTCGACGCCCGGCCTGGCCAGCTCCTCGAAGCGCTCCCTGGTCAGCTCGACGTCGACGCGGCCGTCCGGCAGGTGCACCGGGACGGCCGTGACGGGCACGCCGGACAGGACGCGCTTGGCGGACTCGCAGTCCCGGCGCAGCCTGGCGACGGCGGGCAGCAGGTGCGGCTGCGCCGGGTCGAGGCCGCCGAGCTCGGCGGCGACGTGCGCGAAGACCAGGTCGTCCAGGTCGGCGCCCGCCCACCGGTCGGCCTCCTCGGACCACGCGAGCAGCTCGTGCTCGACGTTCGGGGCGAGGCGGACCAGCGCGGAGGTGGTGGCGTGGCTGCCGACGCCCAGCACCGCGAGCAGGCCGGCGCGGGCCCGGTGGTTCTCGGCGTGGTCGGCGGCGACGGCCAGCGGTTCCGGGAGCAGGGTGACCCGCGCGAGCCCGGCGTCGCGCAGGGCCGCGTGGACCAGCGCCCTGGCGTGCGGGCCCCAGCCTGGTGGGTGGGACAGCACGACGTGCGCGGGCGGCTCGCCCTCGCGCTCGGCCACGCGCCGGGCGACGTGGGCGACGAGCAGCCCGACGAGCTCCTGGGGGGTGCACGGGTCCGCGCCCAGGACGACGGGGACGTCGTCGCCGACCCGGCGGACGAAGTCCGAGGCGGTCCAGCGCGGGTCGCCCGGCTCGCCCACCGGGGAGTCGCCGTCGGGGGGGCGGTGGAGGCCGGTGGGGGCGCCGCCGCCCCGGCCGCCCCGGCCGCCGACCTCGGCTTAGGCGCGGCCCGC
>NZ_JBQGCX010000784.1:0-1714 GCF_052038725.1 Actinosynnema sp. | reverse complement strand
CACTTCAACTGCGACGACCCGACCGCGACCCACTGCGACGAGTACCCCACTCGCGAGCAGGTCGTGTCCGCCCTCACCGGCGCGGGCGTCCAGGTCCTCGCGATCCCGCTGGGCACCCCCTCGTCCTTGGACCAGGGCGGCCACGCCACTGACATCGCCACCGCCACCGGCGGCGCCGTGATCGCAGGCGACATCCCGCCCGACGAGACCGCCGACGCGATCGCCGCGGGCATCCGCGCCCTCCCGGTCACCGTCACCCCGCAGGCTTCCTGCGACTCCGGCGCCACCGTCGAGTTCTCCCCGCAGTCGATCACCGAGCGGGGCAGGGCCGACCTCACCTTCGCCGAGACCGTGACGCTGCCCGCCGACCTCCGCCCCGGAACCACCGCCACCTGCCAGGTCGACTTCCTGTTCAACGGCCAGCTCCCCGAACCCCGGCGCACCCAGCACCTCACCGCCACCGCCCAGACCCCCGGCGCCCCCACCGTCGTCGTCACCGGCGCGGTCGTCACCAGCCCCGACGGCCAGCCCGCACCCGCGACCTTCACCGCCACCGCCACCGACGCGACCGGCGCCCCGCTCACCCCCGGCTGCGACCAGACCCCCGGCGCCCGCTACCCGGTCGGCTTCACCACCGTCACCTGCACCGCCACGGACGCCTCGGGCCGCACCGGCTCCGCCACCGCCCCGCTCGTCGTCCAAGGCCCCGGCACCGGCCGGGGAACCGGCATCTGGTTCAGCGCCGTCGACCAGGACACGCTCCGCTCCACCCGCCAGATCCCCTTCACCGCCAAGGTGAACGAGCCCTGCGCGAACGACGGCGCCGCCCCCGCCTGGTCCCCGGACGGCCAGCGCCTCGCCTACGCCCACCGCGCCGAGCACCTGTGCACCGCCAACGCCGACGGCGCCTCCGCCACCAGGATCGTCAGCGCCACCGGCCCGGACCACCCCGAGTGGACCCCCGACTCGGCCGCGATCCTGTTCGACGGCGACGACGACGGCCGCCGCGCGATCTGGTCCGTCCCCCCGAACGGCGGCGACCCGGTCAAGCTGGTCAGCCGCGCCGACGGCGCCGCCCACCCCACCACCCGCCGACTGCCCGACCTGGCCGTCACCGCGAGCGCGTCCCCGCCGGACGTCGTGTTCGGCGGCAGCGCCGAGTACCTGTTCACGATCACCAGCACCGGCCTCGTCACCGCCCCCGGCGCCCCGATCACCCTGGACCTCCCGCCCGGCGTCAAGGTCGACGAGATCCTCACCAGCAGCGGCAGCTGCCGGCCCGACGCCACCCGCTGCACCCTCGGCGGGCTCGCCAGGGGCCAGCGGGCCGAGATCCGCGTCCGGGCCACCGCCACCAGCGCGGGTGGGCAGATCGCCACCGCCACCGCCCCGGCCGACATCAACCCCGGCGACAACACCGCCCGCGCGCAGGTCACCGTCGCCGAGGAGGTCGTCCCGCCGCCCAACCCCGGCTCCCTGTCGCTGGCCGTCGCCGCCGTCCCCCCGGACAGCTACGTCGGCGGCCAGGACATCGTGCTGTCCTACCGGATGCGCAACGGCTCCCCGGAGCCGATGACCGACGTCCGCCTGGTCACCGCCCTGCCGCCCGAGCTCGGCGCCCCCACCTCCGCCAGCCCCGGCTGCGCGCCGGACGGCGGGGAGTGCGCCCTCGGCGCCCTGCAACCCGGCCAGGTGGCCGAGGTCCGGCTCACCC
>NZ_JBQGCX010000783.1:0-2859 GCF_052038725.1 Actinosynnema sp. | reverse complement strand
ACCTCCGGCGAAGTTGGTGGGCAGCAGGAACGAGTAGCAGCCGAGCACTGGCGGAAGGGCGACAGTTGGGCTGCATCGATGTCACGCAGCTCGTGGTCGTTGGCGCGCAGCTGCGCGAGCGCGGCGTCAAGGTAGTGGGTGTTGAACAGCACCAGCGCGTTGAGGGCCAAGCCCAGGGCGCCGAGCTGGTCTTCCGTGCCCTCGTAGTAGCGCTGACGCAATTCGTCGCGGCGGCCGTGGAAGATGTCCCGCCCAAGAGCGTGACGGCCTTCCCGGAGGTTGCCTTGGGCTTCATGGTGTGCCGGTAGTCGGGTTTATCGGCCATGCGCAGCACGTGCAGGGACTTGTGAATGCGGCCGTAGGGGGCGATCGCCTCGCCGAGCTGGGTGGGGTTGCCATCGCGGGACAGCATGAGGATCACGTCGTGGACCCACACCGCGCAGGTGTGGATGGAGGCGATTACCCGCAGGATGTCCTCCCAGTGCTGGGCCACCCGCTCCAGGTCGACCCGACCGCGAGCAGCCTGCTTGAACGGTCCGTAGTCCGCGCGGACATCGACCCGCCATAGCTTCTGGTCGGGTACGCTGGTTTCCTTTCCGATGTTCCTTAATCACCAGGTCAGCGGCAGGGTGGCGATGTAGTCGGTCAGCAGGGTCGACAGGAGCCTGTGGTCGGCGGTCGAGTAGTGCCAGTCGCAGCCGAGGCGGTCCAGGCGGGGGTCGTCGTGGTTCCAGAAGCGGACTCGGGTGTCGCCCTGGGCGTTGCGGTCGGTGACGACCTGCTGCGCGGTCTGGGCGAACAGGTTCGAGGCGTTGACCACGATGACCGTGTCGGGGCCGTAGGCGGCGCGGAGCTTGGTCAGGAAGCCCTGGTAGGCGGACTTGTAGGCGGTGATCAGGGTGTCGGCGGTCCAGGGTTCGCCGGGGTTGACGGGGGTGGAGAAGTCGTTGGTGCCCAGGCCTACCACGACCAGCTGGGGGCGCCAGGTCGGCGGGTTCTGCCAGGTGTCGTTCGGGTCGCTCTGCAGGCCTCGGGCGTAGGAGGTGCGGAAGTCGGTTCCGGGGTCGCCGCCGTTGTAGTTGCGGACCATGCCCCTGCCGGACTGGGCGTTGATCTGGTGGTCCGCGCCCAGCGCTCGGGCGGTCAGGGCGCCGAAGGTCAGGTCGGCGTTGGACTTGCGGTCGACGCCGGTGGCGGAGCAGTCGCGGCTGGTGGAGGTGTTGCCGTAACCGGCGGTGAGGGAGTCGCCGATGAACTCGATCTGCCGGGCGCGCGGGGCGGGCTTGTCGAGGAGTTCGCCGCCGGGGGCGGCGGTGAAGCCGCCGAACTCGCCCGCGCTCCACGGGACCTCGGTGCGCTTGACCACGCGCACGGTGTGCACGGCGTTGGCCAGGCCCTGGACCTGGTGGGTGACGCGGCCGGGGGTGACGAGGGTGGCCACGGTGGCGCCGTCGATCTGGACGTCGTAGTCGTTGAGCGCGTCGTTGAGGGTGACGCCCACGCCGGTGCCCCGGAAGCGGCCCTCGAAGGCGGTGCCCGGCCAGGTGTAGCGGGCGGCGCCCGCCGACTGCCTGACCCGGCCGACGGTGTGCGCCTTGGCCAGCGCGTCCTGCGGCGGCAGGGCCGTGGTCGTGGTGGTGGTCGTCGTGGTCGGCGTGGTGGAGCCGGTGCAGGTGGCGCCGTTGAGGGCGAACTCCTGCGGGACCGGGTTGGCGCCGGTCCAGGAGCCGGTGAAGCCGAACGAGGTGCTCGCGCCGGTGGCCAGCGAGCCGTTCCAGCCCGCGTTGTCGGCCCTGACCTGCGCCCCGGTCTGGGCCGCGACCGCGCCCCACGCCTGGGTCACCGACTGGCCCGCGCCGAACGACCAGGTCAGCCGCCACGTGGTGACCGGGTCGCCGAGGTTGGTGACGCCGACGTCCGCGGTGAAGCCGCCCGACCACTGGCTGGAGACCCGGTAGTCCACCCGGCAGTCCGCGGCGGCCCGCGCGGGGGAGGGGACGGCGGCGAGGGTGATGGCGGCTGCCAAGGCGGTGACGACGCCCAGCGCGGCGGCGGGGCGTAAGCCGGGGGAGTCGGGGGTGCGCGGGATCATCGTCGGTCCTGTCTGCGAGGCGTGCGGGAGTGCCCCGACATCGGCGGCCCCGTCGAGGACGATGTACCTGATCGGAATCTAGGGGCCGGTTTTCCGGGTGGTCAAGGCATCCGCGGCCGGTGGTGCGGCGTAGCGGGCGGCCAGCGCGGTGGCGCGGGCGTGCAGGTGGTCGCGCAGCCACGGCGGGGACGGCACCTGCGCGTCCTCGGCCAGGTGCCACAGCGCCCACTCGGCGTGCCTGCGGTCCTGGTGGACGACCTCCAGGCACGGCCAGGGGTGCGCGTCGCAGGCGCAGGCGCGCACGGCCGTCGCGGCGCCCGCCAGTTCCCCCCTGCGCGACGGGGACACCCGCGCCAGCACGGTGACCTGCGCCGACTCCGGGGTGATGCGGGCGCGGCGCTCGCGCCACACCCGGTCCAGGTCGACCCGCGCCGGGCGGATCGCGAATTCGGGCAGCGCCTCGGTGGCCAGGACGCGGGACAGGCGGTAGGTGCGGTCCCCGCCGTCGCGCGTCGCCAGCAGGTAGGTGCGCTCGCCTGCGGTGACCAGGCCGATCGGGTCGACCACGCGCCAGCCCGGTTCCCGGTCCGGCGGCGCGTAGTGGACGCGCAGCCTGCGCCCGGCCACCACCGCCCGGCGCACCTCGGCCAGCACCGCGTCGGGTGCGCCGTCCGAGGTGAGGGGGCGGGAGAGCAGGTCCGTCGCCGGGGACGCCAGCAGCCGGGTCGCCGCGTCGGGCGCGGTGCCGCGGTTGGGGTCCGGCAGGG
>NZ_JBQGCX010000782.1:0-5768 GCF_052038725.1 Actinosynnema sp. | reverse complement strand
ACCCGGTGCAGGTGCCGCTTGAGCAGCTCGACGCCGCGCTCCACGTTGCCCGAGGTCGCGCAGAACACCAGGTGGTCGTCCAGGTAGCCGGTCACCAGGTCGTCGCGGATCGCGCGGTGCGCCACCACGTGCGCCTCGCGGGCCCGCTCCAGGTCGCCCACCTCGACGAACGCGGGCGTCAGCGTGGTCAGGATGCCCTGCGGCTGGCCCGCGCAGCCGGTGTCCTCGGCCAGCTGGTGCTCGGCGTGCGCGATCGCCTCGGCGGGCCTGCCCTGCCAGATCAGGTGCCTGGCCTGCTCCTCGACCACGCACGCCTCGCAGTCGCTGAGCGGACCGCGCTCGGCCGCCAGGTAGCGGGCGAAGTGCTCCCGGTAACCGGCCTCGTCACCGATGTGGTCGGCCAGCTCGGTGCGCGCGCCGTGCACCGGCTGCGCCGAGAAGCCGTGCTGCCGGTAGCGGGTCGCCAGCTGCTCCAGCACCGAGCTGATCTGCTCCAGGCTGAACCGGGGGTCGGCGAGCAGACCGGTGACGATCCACTTGTGCGCCCAGTCGTAGTTGTGCGTCTCCCACTCGTCGAACGCCGTGGGGTCGCGCCGCTCGGCCGCGCCGCACCACGCGAACGGGGCCAGCATCAGGTCGTAGCGGTTCAGGTCGTGCGCCGAGCGCAGCAGCGCGATCCGGCAGCTCACCGCCAGCGGCAGGTGGTCGCAGGCGTCCGCCGCCCGCGCCGCCCGCTCCAGCGCCTCGTGCCTGGCCATGCCCTCCGGCAGGTGGTAGGCCTGCGCGAACTGCTGCTCGGCGGCCTGCTTGATCTCGTCCCGGCCGGGTTCTTCGGTCATCGGGGCTGCCCCTTCATCGGTTGTCCACGGCCCGGTCGAGCAGGTCCAGGAACGAGCGGTTGAGCGCGGCGGTGTCCTTCGGGCGCATCGGGCGCCGGGACTGGAGCAGCGCGTGCACGTACAGCGACTCCACGGTCAGCTCCACGAGCGCCGGGTCGGTCAGCTCGGCGAGCCTGCGCACCAGCGGGCTGCGGCAGTTGAGCACCAGCCGCTGCGCCGCCCCCGGCGCGGACTCGGCCAGGCTGCCCAGCAGCTGCGCCCACAGCGGGTCGTGGGCCTCCGCGCCCCCCAGCTCCACGTCGCGCCTGCGCTCGCCCTCGGCGTTGGTGACCAGCAGCGCGGGCAGCGAGGCCGGGTCGAAGTCGCGCGGGACGACCTCGCAGTCGTGCCGCTCCAGCACCCCCGCCGCGTCCGCCAGCCGCGCCCGCAGCGCCCGCTCCACCTCCGGCTCGGGGTCGCCGAGCGCGGCCAGCACCTCGCTGGGCGCCACCCGTCGCGCCGCACCCGGACCGTCCAGGGCGACCAGGCGCTCCAGGATCTCCAGGTCGTAGGCGTAACCGGCGTTCAGCAGGCCCATGCCCTGGGCGTGCGCGACCGGCGCGAGCTGGCGGAACTCGTCCACGTCCGGCAGGTACAGCACCGAGCCGTAGCGCCTGCGGAACTGCTTGAGCGACTGCGCGCCGTCCGTGGTCTCGAACGGCAGCCAGCGCTCCACCAGCCGCAGCATCTCCTCGTCCACCCTGGCCAGCGACTTGATGCCCAGGTGGTGCGCCTCCATCAGCGCCGAGGTGCGGCCGGGGTCGGTGGCGTCCAGGCGCACCAGCCAGTCCCGCACCTGGCGGCCCAGCTCCTCCTGCACGATCAGCAGCGTCTCGTCCTGGTACAGCGACTCGCGGCTGGCCGTGGGCCGCAGCGAGGAGGTGTCCACGACGCAGCGCACGAAGTACGCCCAGTCGGGCAGCAGCCCCTCGATGGCCTCGCCGACCAGCATCCGCTTCAGGTACACCCGGTGCGACTGGCGGGCGCCGGGGTGCACGCCCGCAGGCAGCACGTACGCCACGCCGGTCAGGCCCACGGCGGGCACCTCGACCGGGATCGCCGCGAACGGCTCCAGGCCCAGCACGCGCGCCCCGTACCCCATCGGGTCGGTCAGCCACGGCAGCTCGTCGGACGTGAGAACCTCGTCACCCACCCGGACGGTGACCGGCAGCAGCTCGCCGTACTCGGCGACCAGCGCGCGCACCACGTCGCGGCCGAGCCAGTGGTCGCTGTCGCGGCCGGGCACCAGCTCGATCGTGGTGCCGACCTCGGCGCGCGCCGCGTCGTCCACCTCGACCTCGTAGTTGCCCGCCGCGTCGGCCGACCAGCGGACCGCGGGCCCGCCCTTCGCGGAGCGGCTGACCAGCCGCACCCGCTCGGCGACGAGGAACGCCGACAGCAGGCCCACGCCGAACTGGCCGAGGAAGCCCTGGCGGGCGAACCCCAGCTCGTCCCGCTTGGACGTGCGGCCCAGCGTCGAGAGCAGGTCGTGCACCTCGCTCTCGGTCAGGCCTATGCCCGTGTCGGAGATGCGCAGGGTGCCGTCGGCGCTGGAATCGGCAGGCTCGATGACCACCTCGCCCGGCGCGTCCGGCTGGAGCGCGCGGCGGGCGGTGATGGCGTCCACCGCGTTCTGCAGCAGCTCGCGGGCGTACACGCGAGGGCTGCTGTACAGGTGGTGGCTGAGCAGGTCGATGATCCCGCGCAGGTCGACACCGAAGGTGTGTGCCATAAGAGTGCGGTCCACCTCAGGTCTTGATCGCTTTCAGACGCCCGAATTCTAGGTGCGCCGGGGCCGCGGTCGCTCTTATTTTGGACCGGTCACCTAGGATCGGTCCGCCGCACCGCGCAGGCGCAACGCACCGCGCGTGGCGGCCATCACCTCATGTCCGCGACGGGAGCTGTACACCAACCATGTCCGGAGCCAACGACCCGTACGACCCCAAGCAGGTCGCGGCGCTGTCCGCCGAGGCGCTCGACGCCGCGGTCGAGCGGGCCCAGGAGGCGTTCGCCCAGGCGGGCGACCTCGACGCGCTCGCCGCCGCCAAGCCGGCCCACCTCGGAGACCGCTCCGCCGTCCTGCAGGCCCGCCGCGAGATCGGCGCGCTGCCCCCGGTCGCCAAGTCCGAGGCGGGCAAGCGCGTCAACGTCGCCAAGCAGGCGATCGACGCCGCCTTCGAGGCGCGCCGAGCCGTCCTGCAGGTCGAGCGGGACGAGCGGGTGCTGCGGGAGGAGTCCGTCGACGTCACCCTCCCGTGGGACCGGGTGCCGCGCGGGGCCCGCCACCCCATCACGACCCTCGCCGAGCGCGTCGGCGACATCTTCGTGGCCATGGGCTACGAGATCGCCGAGGGGCCCGAGCTCGAGGCGGAGTGGTTCAACTTCGACGCGCTCAACTTCGGCAAGGACCACCCCGCGCGGTCCATGCAGGACACCTTCCACGTCGCCCCGGAGGGGTCCCGTCAGGTTCTGCGGACTCACACATCGCCCGTGCAGGTGCGGTCGATGCTCGAGCGCGAGCTGCCGATCTACGTGGTGTGCCCCGGCCGCACCTTCCGCACCGACGAGCTGGACGCCACCCACACCCCGGTGTTCCACCAGGTGGAGGGGCTGGCCGTGGACAAGGGCCT
Source organism: Actinosynnema sp. (assembly GCF_052038725.1). Classification (NCBI taxonomy): domain Bacteria; kingdom Bacillati; phylum Actinomycetota; class Actinomycetes; order Pseudonocardiales; family Pseudonocardiaceae; genus Actinosynnema; species Actinosynnema sp. The sequence continues at coordinate 2,260 of NZ_JBQGCX010000782.1, read as the reverse complement.
GACCATGGCCCACCTCAAGGGCACCCTCGACGCGTTCGCCCGCGCCGTCTTCGGCGACGAGTCGCGCACCCGGCTGCGCCCCAGCTTCTTCCCGTTCACCGAGCCGTCCGCCGAGGTGGACGTGTGGTTCCCGGAGAAGAAGGGCGGCGCGGGCTGGGTCGAGTGGGGCGGCTGCGGCATGGTCAACCCGAACGTGCTGCGCAACTGCGGCGTCGACCCCGAGGTCTACTCCGGATTCGCCTTCGGCATGGGCCTGGAGCGCACGCTCCAGTTCCGCAACGGCATCCCCGACATGCGGGACATGGTCGAGGGCGACGTCCGCTTCACCCAGCCATTCGGAACGGAGGCCTGACCGGTGCGCATCCCGGTTACCTGGCTGGTCGAGCACCTCGAGTTCGACCAGACCCCCACGCCGGACCAGCTCGCCGAGGCGTTCACGCGAGTGGGCATCGAGGTCGAGGAGACCACCGGGCTCGGCCCGGTCACCGGACCGCTCGTCGCGGGCCGCGTGGTCGAGATCGAGGAGCTGACCGAGTTCAAGAAGCCGATCCGGTTCTGCCGGGTCGAGGTCGGCCCCGACCAGGTCAACGGCATCGTGTGCGGCGCGCGCAACTTCGTCGAGGGCGACACCGTCGTGGTGGCGCTGCCCGGCGCGGTGCTGCCCGGCGACTTCCGCATCGCCGCCCGCAAGACCTACGGCCGCACCAGCGAGGGCATGATCTGCTCCGCCCGCGAGCTGGGCCTGGGCGACGAGCACGCGGGCATCCTCGTGCTGCCCAGCGGCACCGCCCAGCCGGGTGACGACGCGTTCGAGCTGCTCGGCCTCGGCGACACCGTCATCGAGGTCGCGCCCACCCCGGACCGGGGCTACGCGTTCTCGGTGCGCGGCCTGGCCCGCGAGATCGCCTGCGCGTTCGAGGCCCCGTTCGGCGACCCCGGCCTGGCCGAGGTGCCCGAGGCCGAGGGCGACGTGTGGTCGGTGCGGGTCGACGACGCCTCCGCGTGCTCGCGCTTCGCGGCCCGCCGCGTCACCGGCGTGGACCCGACCGCGCCCACCCCGTGGTGGATGCGCCGCAGGCTCATGCTCGCGGGCATCCGCTCCATCTCGCTGCCGGTCGACGTCACCAACTACGTGATGCTCGAACTGGGCCAGCCGCTGCACGCCTTCGACGCCGCCGCCGTCAAGGGCGGGCTCGTGGTGCGCCGCGCGGTGGCGGGGGAGAAGCTGACCACGCTCGACGACGCCGTGCGGGCGCTCGACCCCGACGACATCGTCATCGCCGACGACAGCGGCGTGGTGTCGCTGGCGGGCGTCATGGGCGGCGCGAGCACCGAGGTGCGCGACAGCAGCTCCGACATCCTGCTCGAAGCGGCCGTGTGGGACCCCAAGTCCATCGCCCGCACCGTGCGCCGCCACAAGCTGCCCAGCGAGGCGGCCAAGCGGTACGAGCGGACCGTCGACCCGGCGCTGGCCCCGGTGGCGCTGGAGCGCGCCGCGCGGCTGCTGCACCTGTTCGGCGAGGGCTCCATCCAGCCCGGCCGCACGGACGTCGGCACGCCGGAGCTGCCCGCCGCCGTGTCCATGCCGATCGACCTGCCCGACCGGGTCGCCGGCGTGCCCTACGCGCGCGGCGTCACGGCCCGCAGGCTCGGCCAGATCGGCTGCCGCGTCGAGGTCAGCACGGACGACGCGGGCCACACCGTGGTCACCGCCGTGCCGCCGACCTGGCGCGCCGACCTGACCCAGCCCGCCGAGCTGGTGGAGGAGGTGCTCAGGCTGGAGGGCTACGACAGCATCCCGTCGGTGCTGCCGCCCGTCCCCGCAGGTCGGGGCCTGACCGAGCAGCAGCGCCGCCGCCGCTCGGTCGCGCGCGCGCTGGCCGAGCACGGCCTGGTCGAGGTCAAGCCGTTCCCGTTCCTCTCGCCCGCCGTGTTCGACGCGCTCGGGCTGGCCGAGGACGACGTGCGGCGCACCACGACCACGGTGCTCAACCCGCTGGAGTCGGACAAGAACGCGCTGGCCACCACCCTGGTGCCGGGCCTGCTGGACGCGCTGCAGCGCAACCTGGCGCGCGGCCAGAAGGACGTGGCGCTGTACGCGGTGGCCCAGGTGACGCTGCCGCGCGCGCAGCAGGGCGCCATGCCCGAGGTCGGCGTGGGCGAGCGGCCCGCCGACGAGCAGGTCGCGGCGCTGCTGGCGGCGCTGCCGCAGCAGCCGGTGCACGTGGCCGCGGTGCTGTGCGGCAACCGCGAGCTGCCC
>NZ_JBQGCX010000781.1:0-4050 GCF_052038725.1 Actinosynnema sp. | reverse complement strand
TCGCCACCTGGGGCGCATCCGCACAGTGAGTCGCCCCCGGCCCGGGTGACGCGGAGACGACCGCTGCGGAGCGCGGCCACGCCGTCTCAGTAGCCGACCGCCATGCGGAGCGTGGCAGTGACCGATCGGTTGCCTGGCCGGCTGGATCACTCGTCTTCGTCGTCCTCGAAGTCGCTGTAACTGGCACTTCACGAGCAACACGCCCTCCAGGGGGGTCCAGCCGTCCGGTAGGGCGTGCACCTCGAAGGAAGTTCCCAGGACGTCGGCGATCGGCCGGCGTGAGTCGTCGCTCATGTAGACACGGTGCCCGCCAGGAAGCGACGTTGACCTCTCGGCACGCGTCGCAGCGCCCCGCGCTTCAGCTGGGGATCGCCTGTTAAGGCACATCTATGCTCAAGAGCCGACCGGGCCTTGCTCCCGGCGGCGCGGGAGGACAACGTCAGCGCATGCGTGCGCGCCCGGGGCTGTCGTCAAGTCAAGCGTTGCGGACTGTAAGGAGGCATCACGGTGCAGCCATATAGGCGACCGAGCGGGCGAAACACCGCAATCTTGGGACTACTCCTCGTGTGCGCGGCAGTGGCAATCTTTGTGTTCGATGACCTCACGGCGTCGACGGGCCTGAGGGGGTTGGGGCCCGTTTGGCTGAGCGCAAGCGTCATGGTTGTTTTCGGGGTGTCTGCGGTGGCTTGGGGAATGCGCAACAGGAAGTAGTTCGCGCAGAGCAAGATCGCGGCCCGGAGGGCGATCCCATTGTGCCGCAATCGTCCTCAGGGGATCCTCGCTGGCTGTGCCGCCCTTGACGGCAGGTCCGCCCGGGCTGCGAGCCGCCGGGTCGTCTTCGGCGCTGCGGGTACAGAGTGACCCACATGGATCAAAGACAGTTCAGGGTGCTCGTCGTCCTCGGCGTACTGGCCGTGGTGATGGGCATCTTCATTCTGGCCGGGGATCCCGGTCGGGTTACTGCGAGCGGGCGCTCGGGCTGGCTGGTCGGCCCTCTGTGTCTAGGCGCCGGCATTATCGTCACCGTCGGGGCTGTCATCCGCAGACGACGCTGAGACGGCTTCCCGGCCGGCGCTAACGGCAGACGGACGCGTTAGGAGCCGCGGTCCCACTCACCGACCGGCTGCCGGGACGCTGCGCGGCCGCTCGAGGACGTCCACCGCGACGCGGTTTGGCTGTGCCGCAGGGGATCGGCTGCTGGCACTGCAGAGGCCCTGGACGGCGTCGCCGGCCGTAGCGCGCATCGTCCGCCGGAACTGCCTGCGAGACGGCTCAGCCGCTGGCCAGCGCTTGTCAAGACGTCGCCGTCCCGTCCCCCGGCTGACTTCTGGCGCCTTCAGGGCGATGTTCAGGCGAGTTTGGGCCAGCCGCTGCGGCTCTGGTGGTACTCCGGCGCCTCCGCCTCGGCCACGAATTCCAGAAGCCCGCCGCCGTCAACCTGCGTCCTCAGTTCCTCTCGGACTTCGTCCGGCGTTGCAAAGAAAAACTCCCTGCGCTCGTTCACGCGATTGAGGCGCCGGTCGGCGAACTTGGCATGAAGGGCAGACTCCAGGGCAATCGCGTCGTCGCTGAAGAAGAGCGCGTGCACGTCGTACAGGAACGGGACGCTGGCATCGCCGAGCTCACGAATGCGGTCGCGCGGTTCTAACCGGCGCGTCATCCCGATTTTGACGACGCCAGGTCCGAAAGCCCCGAGGTTACTAATCACGTAAACGTACCCGGCGCGAATGTTGGCAATCCGGTAGTCGTTGCGTTCGATCGCGGCACCGATGTCCGTCAGCCGCTGCTGCAATTCCGCGGCGGCAGCCACGTCGCCCCGCTCTTGGAGAGCGACCAACGCTGACTCGTAGTGCGCGCGCTCTTTCTCGAGCTTCTCCCGTTCGGCGGCGAGCTCCTGCTCGGCACGTCGCTGATCCCGGAGCTGTTCCCGCTCTTCTCGTGCCCGTTCCCGCTCTTCCCGCACCTTCATCTGGTAGTCACCCGTGAGCTCCAGCTCTTCCACACGCAGGGCGTGGTAGTCAGGGTTGATGCGAAGGTCGATTATCGCGCCGAGCTTCTCGATCTGGGTCACCGCAGTACTGAGTCGTCTAATGGCCAAGGCGAGGTTGCCCGACCTCATCGAGCGCACACAGTTCTCCGCCTCGGCGTTATAGGCACGCAGCATGAGCGTGCTCAGGTCGTGCACAAGCTTGCGGCCCTTCGCCGGGCTGCCGTTGAAGGTGAAGGACTCATCGGCCATCACGGCGCGCCCGTCCCGCACGGCCGCGGTGATCTTCGCACTGACGTCCGCCAGCCGTTCCTGATAGTGGGCGGCGTGCTCAAGGGGGTGGTGGTACCGGTAGACACCCGCCTCCTCCAGCGCGTTGGCATCCAACGCGACTCCGGCACGCAGGTCCCGAAGGTCGTCCTCGAGCTGTCTAATTCGTCGGTGCGCTCTGAACTGCTCCGCGCTCCCCTCGACATCCACGTCCCGCCGGGAGCCAGCCTCTGTGCCGATAACGGGCTCGGCAGCATGCTCAGCGTGGCGCTGCCCGAACGAGGTGGGCTTATCGCCTGAGGCATCCCGATGCTGGGCGTTACCGGCATTGACTGGGGCAGGTGTCGTCGCCGGCGATTGCTGCCCGCCGCCGGTGGCCTCGCCTGCCAGCCTGTCGTGCCCCTCGCTGAGCGAGTCGTCGGGCACGAAGAGCTGCCACCCCTCTGGCAGCGTCGGCCAGGACGGGTCCGGCTTCCACCCCGCCGGCGGCAGCCAGCCAGGAGGAGGTGTCGGCCAGCCGGGCGGCGGGTTGAACCGAGTCACGACGAGCGTCGCCGGACACCGCGGGTGGTGTCCGCCGGCACGAGGTCCCGCGGCGACTTCGACATCGCCGCGCCCATGTGCTCCAGAGTCGCTGCCGGGACCACGTTGCTCAGGTCGAAAGTGGTGAAAGTTTCGCGCTCCGCTCCGACAACCAACAGTGGGATGAACTCCTCCCGACCGGTAGCCGGAACCACAGCACGTGTGCCCACGGTCAGCGCGATGGAGTGGATGCGGCCCGCGCGGTCAGCCTCGAAGACCTCGTGCAAGGTCCGAAGCCCGACTTGCCAGACGGCGTTGGCGTAACGCTCTTTCTGCTCCTTTTGCGGCAGAGCGGTCTCCGTGACTTCGTTCTTCGCCTTGACGTAGCGGAAGGCCTTCGTGGTAGGCACCGTGCCGGGTTCCGGCACGCTCACCTCCAGCGTCAGCTCTCGAGTACTGATGTCGAAGGAGTGGCTGTGCTGCACCGGGAAGGTGTCCGGGTAGGCGCTGTTCGAAAGCACGATGCCGACGTACTCCTGGATCGCCGCTTCCACGTCGAAGGCAAGCTCGTTGATGAATCGGTCCAGCTCGGCGTTCTGAGCCGCCGCCTCCGCCTCCCTCTGGCGGCACGCGTCTTCGTAGGCCCGCTGAGCGGCCGCAAGCGCTGCCAGCCGGTCCTGCTCGGCACGCTCCCTGGCTTCCACCGCGTCGGCGTGGGAGCGGCGCATGTTGTCGTTGTGCGCCTGCCAACGCGCCACCTCCTCCTGGTGGCGTGTCTGCGCGGCGGCGGCGCGCTCGTCGTGCTTTTTGGCGCTGGTGAGAAGCCCCTTCCGCTGCGGGGCGGGCGGCGCCGGCGCCGGCGGCAACTGAAGCGGCGGCACCGGCGCGCTTGGCTGAGCCAGTGACCCCGCTTCGAAGGGCGGATGCTCGACCGCCGTGACCCGCAGCTCTTCAAGGTCGACATAGTCATCCACGCCGAAGGTCGCCGACAGCAACGTATCGATGTCCTCGTAGACGGCTTCCACCTCCGCCGTGAGGGCCGCGGCCTCCGCCTCACAAGCCATCACCAGAAGGCGGAGAGCCTCCTTATCCGCTGCCCGGCGCTCCTTTTCCGAGGCGGTAGCGGCTGACTTGCGCGCGCGCTCCGCCTCACGCTCCGCCCGCGCCGCGGCCTGTTCCGCCTCCCGCCGAGCACGGGCCCGAGCCGTGGGCGGCCCCCGGGCTGGCTGGACGTGTCCCCCCTGTGCACCCTAGTACTGACGGGTGAGTTT
>NZ_JBQGCX010000780.1:0-1682 GCF_052038725.1 Actinosynnema sp. | reverse complement strand
CGACGTCGAGCAGGTGGAGCGCGCGCTCGGGCGCGGTGCCGCGGACGACGTCGCCGCGCTGCGCGAGCTGGAGCGCGCGCTGCGGGACCAGGGCTGGGTGAGCGGGCCCGCCTCGGAGCCGCGGCTGTCGCCCAAGGCGATGCGCCGGCTGGGGCAGAGCGCCCTCGACGCGGTCGCGGAGCAGCTGGGCCGGGCCTCGGCCGGGGAGCGGGATGACGAGCGCAGCGGCCGCACCGGCGAGCCGACGGGCGCCTGGCGGGCGTGGCAGGTCGGCGACGAGCAGCCGCTGGACGTGGTCCGCACCGTCACCAACGCCGTCCTGCGCAGCGCCGCCTCCCCGTCCGGCGGGCGTGGCGGCACCCGCCCCGGCGCGGTGCGCCTGGCCGCGGAGGACATGGCGGTGGTGGAGACCGAGGACCGGACCCGGGCCGCGGTCGCGCTGTGCGTGGACCTGTCCTTCTCCATGGTGAGCGAGGGCCGGTGGGCCCCCATGAAGCGCACTGCCATGGCGCTGGGGCACCTGGTGCAGACGCGCTTCGCGCGGGACACGCTGCAGGTCATCGGTTTCGACCGCTACGCCCGCGAGCTCAGCACGACCGAGCTCGCGCACGTGGAGCCGGCCTACGTGCAGGGCACCAACCTCGCCCACGCGCTGCAGCTGGCCCGCCGCCACGTCGCCCGCCACCCCGACGCCACCCCCGTGGTGCTCGTCGTCACCGACGGCGAGCCGACCGCGCACCTCGAGACCTGGCCGGGCGCGGACGGCGCCGCCGTCACCGAGGCGTTCTTCAGCTGGCCGCCGCTGCCGGAGACGATCGAGGCGACCGTGCGCGAGGTCGACGCCCTCACCCGCATGCGGGTGCCGGTCGACGTGTTCATGCTCGGGGAGGACCCCGGCCTCGTGCGCTTCGTGCACGCCATGGCCCGCCGCAACGGGGGCCGGGTGCTGTCCGCGGACCCCGACCGTCTCGGCGGGGCCGTGGTGGCGAGCTACGTGCGGGGGCGCGGGCGGCGCTGAGGCGGCGGCGTCCCCGGGACCACGGCGGGCTGCGTAGGGTGCTCCGCATGACGGGGAGCCCGGGGGTGGCGGAGCCGGTGCGCGGGCTCGTGGTGTCGTACTGCTTCCCGCCGTACGCCGACGCGGCGTCGGTGGTGGCGGCCAAGCGTGTGCGGGACCACGGCCTGCCGGTCGACGTCGTGCAGAACCGGATGGACCGCCTGCGCCGCCGGGACCCCCTGCTCGGCGCGATCGCCGGACCGTTCGTGCGCCGGCAGGTGCTCATCCCCACCCCCAGCGCCTTCAGCTCGTGGCGCTCGGTGCGCGACTTCACCGAGGAGGGGCTGCAGCACGCCCTCACCTGGGACCGCGACCGGGGCGGCTACGAGCACCTGTACAGCCGGGCCCAGTTCGCGGCCTCGCAGGTCCTGGCCGCGCGCTTCGTGCTGGCCCGGACGGCCGTGCGCTGGACCGCGGAGTTCTCCGACCCGCTCTCGCACGACGTGACCGGCGCGGTGCGTTTCTCCCCCGTCGACGACGACGCCCTGCTGCACGTGCTGGGAGAGGGCCTGCGTGCCCGGGGGGTCCGGCCGCCCACGTCGGGCAACGTCTTCGAGTGGAGCGAGGTGCTCGCGCTCGCGCTGGCCGACACCGTGCTGTTCACCAACGAGCACCAGCGCACGTT
>NZ_JBQGCX010000779.1:0-2906 GCF_052038725.1 Actinosynnema sp. | reverse complement strand
GGGGTGTTTGGCGGGGGGCCGGGGGCGGGGCCCCCCCCCCAGGTCGGGACCAGCGGTCATCATGCCGCACCCGCTCCCCGCGCGGGGGCGGTTCGACCGGCTCAGCCCGCCGCGCTGAGCGCGAGCACCTTCACGTTCGGGTTCGCGCCCAGGACCACCGACGTGGTGCGGACGTCCGGGTCCAGGGGGACGGTCACCCGCCACAGGCGAGCGGTCCGGCCGTCCGCCGTGCCGTCGACGCGGTGGCGGGTGCTCGCGGTGGCGGGCACCCGTTCGGCGAACCTCGGGCCGGGCAGGTTCGGCACCGGGGTGGCGGCGGGCGTCACGTGGTCCACGGGCAGGTCGCCGGCGCCCCAGGTGGGGTTCGGGGTGGGGGCCACGTCGATGGTGACGGCTCCCCCGTGGCGGACCACGGATTCCGGGAGCCAGGAGCGGTCGTGCGCGCGGCCGTCGAGCTTCGCGCCGCGCACGTAGGCGTTCTCCGCCGAGGCGTTCGGCGCGGTGATCGTGATGTCCGGGGCGCCGTCGCGGTGCAGGACGGCTTTGGGGAACAGCGGGCTGGACAGCAGCAGTTCGGCGCGGCTCGGGGTCTGCGGGTAGATGCCGAGCGCGGCGAACGCGTACCAGGCGGACATCGTGCCCAGGTCGTCGTTGCCGGGCAGGCCGCCGGGACCGGTGCCGTAGACCAGGGACGCCATGGCGCGCACGGTCTCCTGGGTCTTCCACGGCGCGCCCAGCGCGTTGTACAGCCACGGGGTGTGGATGCCGGGCTCGTTGGTCGGGTCGTAGCGCAGGCCGTCGCCTCCGGTGGCCCACGAGCCGTCGGGGCGGTGGAAGAAGGCGTCCAACCTGGTGATCGCGCGGTCCCTGCCGCCCATCGCGGCGGCCAGGCCGGAGACGTCCTGCGGGACCATCCAGGTGTAGGTGGAGCTGGTGCCCTGGGCGAAGCCGAGGTCGGAGGACGGGCTGAACGGCCACGTCCAGGCGCCGTCGGCGGCGCGAGCCTGCTGGTAGCCGGTGTCCCCGGCGGAGGGGTTGAAGGTGTTGCGCCACCAGCTCGCCCTGGGCAGCAGGGCGGCGCGCACGTCGGCGCGGCCGAGCTTCCCGGCCCAGTCGGCGAGCGCGGCGTCGGCGACGGCGGCCTCCAGGGTCTCGGCGGCGCCTCCCCAGCAGTGGCAGGTGTCCTGCGGGGCGTAGCCCAGGCGCAGGTGCTCGGCCAGGTTCGGGCGCTGGCCCTCGCACTGGCCGGGGCAGCCCCTGTCGGACAGGCCGTCGGGGTGCGGGGTGGTGGCTTGCCGCACCAGGGAGTCGAACGCGCCGCGCACGTCGAAGTCCTCGGCCCCCATGGCGTGCATCCCGGCGAGGGCGGGTGCGGACGGGTCGCCGGTCATCACGTGGGTGGGGCCGTTGACGTGGACCCAGCGGTCCCAGACGCCGCCGTTCTGCTCGGCGAGGTTGAGCAGGGACTGGGCGTAGTCGGAGGCGACCTCCGGCTCCAGCAGGGCGAGGAGTTGGGTGTGGGCGCGGTACTGGTCCCAGCCGGAGAAGTTGCCGTACTGGGCGCGTTGTCCGCGTTCGAGGCGGTGGATCTCCCGGTCCGAGCCGAGGTAGGCGCCCGCGACGTCGCTGGTGACGTTCGGTTGCAGGAAGGCGTGGTACAGCGCGGTGTAGAACGTGGTGCGCAGGTCGTCGGTCCCGCCGGAGACCTCGACCGCGCGCAGTTGGCGGTTCCACTCGCGGCGGGCGTCGGCGGCCACGCGGTCGGTGGTGGCGGCGCGGCCGATCTCGTGGTCGAGGTTGCGGCGGGCGGCTTCCGCGCTGGTGTAGGAGATCCCGACGCGCACCCGCACGTCGGTGTCGGTGGTGGTGTCGAACGTGACGTAGCCGCCGGAGCCCCGGCCCTGGCGGGCGGCGCCGGTCTCGTAGCCCTCGCCGCCGGACGCGGTGGTGGCGCCGGGGTTCAGGGTCCCGTCGCGCCAGGTCCCGGTTCCTGCGAACGGGCGGTCGAACGCGGCGGTGAAGTGCAGGCGGTAGTAGGTCTTCTTGTTGTTGGCGCCGCCGTTCGCGCGGCGACCGCAGAACGCGCCGGTGAGGACCGAGCCCGAGACGGTGCGGGCGGCCGGGTCGATGGTGATCTCGGCGTCCTCGCTGCCGTTGAGCGAGTTCGAGGTGCGGAACAGGAGCGCGGCGGGTTTCCCTCGGGGGAACGCGAAGTCGCCGATGCCGGCGCGGGTGGTGACGGCCAGGTCGGCGGACGCGCCGGAGGCGAGGGCGACGGTGTAGCGGCCGGGGGTGGCGGTCTCGTCCTCGTGCCGGAAGTCGCTGGCGTAGACCTGGTCGCGCACGTCGGCGGTGGGCGAGGAGGTGACCTCGCCGACGAACGGCATGATCGGCACGTCGCCCGCCGCGCCGGGGTGGCAGCCCGCGCCGGTGACGGGGGTGAGGCTGAAGCCGCGCACGCGGGTGGTGTTGTGCGAGTAGCCGTTGGCGGCGGCGGTGTTGGTCTGGTCGCCCGCGGTGCTGGTGGGGCTCCAGGAGATCATCCCGAACGGGCGGACCGCGCCGGGGTAGGTGTTGCCGCCGTTCGCCGAGCCGATCAGCGGGTCGACGTGGGCGACCGGGTCGGGGACCGGTCCCGGTTGTGCCGCGAGGGCTTGGGGTGTGGCCACCAGTCCTGAGGCGAGCACGAGGCCCGCCAGTCCCACCGCGAACGCGCGCACGCGACACCGCCCTCTCCGACTGAACCCGGACACGCCTCGGGTCTACCGGCCGTCCCTGGGCGCGGGGAAGCGCGCGACGGGGTTTCCGTCCACCGGACAGGGACTTGTGGGAGCGATTCCACGTCCGTGCCACCGGGTGTTCACCCCGCTTGCCGCCGAGGGCCCACTGGGGCTAGTCTCACGCCC
>NZ_JBQGCX010000778.1:0-19828 GCF_052038725.1 Actinosynnema sp. | reverse complement strand
TGCGGCGGCATCTTGACAAGCGCGCTTGGGCTTCGCCAGGCCAAACGGAGAAGAGGGACGCGGGATCAGGGAGCTGCGGGCTCGCTGCGCTCGCCCCGCAGCCCGCGCTTTGCGCCGAACCTGGCAGTGCGGTCTTCCGGGCAGTGCGCCGACCTGGCAGTGCGGTCCTTCGGACAGTGCGGCCTTCCGGACAGTGCGGTGATCCGGCAGTGCGGCCTTCCGGACAGTGCGGTGATCCGGCAGTGCGGCCCCCTCGCTCCCGCGTTCTGTCAGGTCTCCCCCCTAGGCTCGGGTCGTGGAACACGCTGACTTCACGCGCTCCCTTCGGGAGCAGTACGACGCGCTGCGCGCTCTCATCGCGGCTGCCGATCTCTCCGCGCCCGTGCCGACCTGTCCTGGTTGGACGGTCGAGGTGTTAGCCCGGCACGTGGCTCGGACGCACGCCTGGTCGATCCGGGCCGCGTTGACCCCGCCCGACACCGACTCGCCGCCCCGTCCCCAGGAGGGGCCCGAGGACTGGTCCGAGTTGTTGGCCTGGTGGGACGAGCGGTTCTCCGAGCTGGTCCGGGTGCTGGAGACCGAAGATCCCTCCCGGCCCTCCTGGACGTTCGTCGGGCCCCGCCCCCTGACCTTCTGGGCTCGGCGGCAGCTGCACGAGACCGCCGTGCACCGGCTCGACGGCGAGCACGCGGCGCGCGCGGGCGACGTCCCCCCGCTGCTCTTCCCGTCCGACCTCGCGGCCGACGGGGTGGACGAGTACCTGACCACGATGCTCACCCGGCAGCACATGAACAAGCCGAACGGGCTCTCCGGTCGTGTCGTGCTGCACGCCGCCGACGCGTCGCGCTCCTGGCTGCTGCGCCTGGTTCCCGGCGAGGCGCCCGAGGTCGGGGCCCTGGACGGGGCGGCGATCGACGAGGACGCCACGGTGGCGGGCACCGCCGACTCCCTCTACCGGCTGGTCTGGGACCGACCCAGCCACGCGGTCGTGACCGGACGGGGGGACCTGGTGCGCGCGCTCCCGCGCCCCTAGCGGGGGACGGGGGATACTGCCCCGGTGCCTCAGCCAGAACGCCGCTACGTGATCACCTTCGGCTGCCCCGACCGCACCGGCATCGTCGCCAGGATCTCCTCGTTCCTGGCCGAGCACGGTGGCCTGATCGTCGAGGCGGCCTACCACACCGACCAGGCCACGAACTGGTTCTTCACCAGGCAGGAGGTCAGGGCCGACTCGCTGCCGTTCGGCGTCGAGGAGCTGCGCGAGCGGTTCACGGCGATCGCGCGCGAGCTGGGGGCCCAGGCGAACTGGCGGGTGACCGACACCGGCGAGCGGCGGCGGGTGGTGATCCTGGTGTCGAAGGAGGGGCACTGCCTGTACGACCTGCTGGGCCGGGTCGCCTCGCGGGAGCTCGACGTCGACGTCGCGGCGGTGATCGGCAACCACCCGGACCTGGCGAGCATCACCAGGGCGCACGGCATCCCGTTCCACCACGTGCCGTTCCCGGCCACCGACCCCGAGGGCAAGACGGCGGCGTTCGCGCAGGTGAAGCAGCTGGTGGACGCGCACGACCCGCACGCGGTGGTGCTGGCCCGGTTCATGCAGGTGCTGCCGCCGGAGCTGTGCGCGGCCTGGTCGGGGCGGGCGCTGAACATCCACCACAGCTTCCTGCCCTCGTTCGTCGGGGCCCGGCCGTACCACCAGGCGCGCGCCAGGGGCGTGAAGCTGGTCGGCGCGACCTGCCACTACGTCACGGCCGACCTGGACGCGGGGCCGATCGTGGAGCAGGACGTGATCCGGGTGGACCACACCGACGCGGTCGCCGACATGGTGCGCAAGGGGCGCGACATCGAGAAGGTCGTGCTGGCGCGCGGCCTGCGCTGGCACCTGGAGGACCGCGTGCTCGTGCACGGCGGCCAGACGGTGATCTTCTGAGCCGCGGCGCCCCCGGAGGCGGGGCGGGCTAGTGTGCCGGTGTGCGTGAAGAGATCGTCACCGTCGAGCAGGCCCGATCCGCCCCGGACCTGCGGGGCGCGGTGCTGGTCAACCTGGACCTGAGCGGCGAGGAGCTGCGCGTCCCCCTGGACGGCGCGCTCTTCCTCGGCTGCTCGCTCAGCCCCTCCGCCCGGCGCAGGGCGGAGGCCGCGGGCGCGCTGCTGTTCCCGACCATCCCGGACCTGCCGCACGACGTCTACCGGTCGCACCTCTACACCGCGCCCGAGCTGTTCGCGGGCTTCGACCCGGCCGTGCCCGAGTCCTACGCGGACACCCCGGACCACCGGATCTACCTGCACAGCCGGGGTCAGGGCCACCACCCGGACCCGCTGCACGCGCTCGCCGAGCGGCTGCACGACCACGCGATCACCGAGGCGCTGGACGACCTGCTGGCCCGCGTCCCGTCCCCGCCGGTCGCGGTGATGGGCGGGCACGCGCTGGGGCGCGGCACGGACGGCTACCGCAGGGCCGTCGAGCTGGGCGCGACGCTGGGCGAGGCCGGGTTCACCGTGCTCACCGGCGGTGGGCCCGGCGCGATGGAGGCCGTGCCGCTGGGCGTGCGCGTCGGCGTGGACGACGCGGTCCTCGCGGACCTGGCCAAGGCGCCGACGTTCGGCCACGACGCCCGGTCGATCGGCGAGTGGATCGCGGCGTTCCCCGAGCTGCCGGTCGCCGGGCTGCCGCGCACGATCGGTGTGCCGACCTGGTTCTACGGCCACGAGCCGCCCAACCCGGCCTGCGAGGTGCACGCCAAGTACTTCGCGAACTCGGTCCGCGAGGAGGGCCTGCTCACCGTCGCCACCGGCGGCGTGGTCTACACGCCGGGCAGCGCGGGCACGGTCCAGGAGGTGTTCCAGGACTACACCCAGAACCACTACGGCTCGGTCGGGCCGGCCGCGCCGATGGTGTTCCTCGGCGCGCGGTTCTGGACCGAGGAGGTCCCGGCGGCCCCGCTGGTGCGCAACCTCGCTCGGGGCCGGGAGGCGGAGCGCTGGATCCTCGTCACCGACGACCCCGCCGAGGCCGTCGAACTGCTTCGGAAGTACGCAGCCGAGATCGGGTGACCCCACTCCCCGATCCGTGATTCCGCCAAAGGGGCGATAGCCGGATCAACGAATAACCTTTCGGTGCGCCCGCATTGGCTACGATCCCCTGGTGCCGAAAGCCGTTGATCACGATTCGCGCCGCAGGAAGATCGCGGACGCGGTCTGCAGGCTCGCCGACAGGCGCGGTTTCGAAGGCGTTTCCCTGAGGGATGTCGCCGCCGAGGCCGACGTGTCCATGGGCGCGGTGCAGCGCTGCTTCCACACCAAGGAGGACATGCTGCGCTTCGCCCTGCAGGAGGTGGGCCGCAGGACCCTGTCCAGGGCGGGAGGGGGCGCGCCGCAGGTCGGCGGGCCGTTCCCGCAGGTGACCGGTGAGGGAGCCTTATCCCACCGGGCCGAGGCCAAGGTCTGGTTGGCGTTCGCCGCGCAAGCGGCCGTCAGCCCGACGCTCGCCGAGGTCCTCAGGGCGAACTACGCCGAATTGCACGGAATTTTCACCCGTTTGCTGGCAGATCGCCCCGATCCGGACCGGGCGGCCACAACCCTGCTGGCGCTGGCCGACGGCTTGACCACGCACGTGGTCGTCGGCCACCTTTCCCACGATCAGGCCAGAGCGGTTTTGGAAGCCCATTTGGCTGACTGAATTACCGGTTCCAGGGGTTCGCCGCGATGCCGGGCGCGGGCGAATTCGCGAGTTCGGGCGGCGGCGGTCAGGCCGGGCGCGCGAGCCCCTCCACCACCTCGGCCCCCGGCAGCTTCGCCAGGACGGCGCCGGGCACGAGCAGCTTGCTGCCCCGGACGCCGCTGCCGATCACCAGCTCGGGGGCCGCCGCCACCTCGGGCGACAGCAGCACGGGCCAGTCGGCGGGCAGCCCGACCGGCGTGATGCCGCCGTACTCCATGCCGGTCAGCTCGACCGCGTCGTCCACCGGCGCGAACGAGGCCTTCCGGGCGTCGAGCCGCCTGCGCACCACGCCGTTGACGTCGGCCCTGGTGGTGGCCAGCACGACGCACGCCGCGTACCGCGTGACCTCTCCCCGCTTCCCCGCCACGATCACGCAGTTCGCGGACGCCGTCAGCGGTGACCCGTAGGCCTCGCAGAAGGCCGCGGTGTCCGCGAGCTCGGCGTCGATCTCGGCGACCGCCACCCGGTCGGCGTCGGCCAGCGCGCGCACGGCGGCGGCGACGGGACCGGCCAGCAGGTCGGGGCGGTCCAGGACGGGCACGGGCGTCAGCGTTCCGGCGATGCTCCACACCCGTCCCATCCTGCCACCGGGGGCGGGCAGGTCCCGACGACCCGCAGGCCCCGCACCGGGCCTGCTCGGCCCCGCGCTCACCCGTCCGGGCAGAAGGCGCGGTTTCGCGCTTGACGTTGACGCTGCGTCAACTCCTACCGTCGTTCCCAGCACGGCTGAGGAGGACGGATGAGCTGGTCGATCGCCGAGGTGGCGCGCATGGCGAAGGTGACGTCGCGGACCCTGCGCCACTACGACGCGATCGGGTTGCTCGCCCCGGCGAGGACCGGGGGCAACGGGTACCGCTACTACGAGCGCGAGCAGCTGCTCAGGCTCCAGCAGATCCTCCTGCTGCGCGACCTCGGGCTCGGGCTGGACACCGTGGCCGAGGTGCTGGACGGCAGGCACACCGCGCTCGACGTGCTGCACAACCACCTCGCGTGGCTGCGCGCCGAGCGGGAGCGGTTGGCCCTGCTGGCCGCGACCGTCACCAGGACCATCGACGAACTGGAAGGCAGGACCGCCGTGAGCAGGACGGAAGAGCTGTTCGACGGCTTCGACGCGGACCGCCAGGCCCGCTACGAGGCCGAGCTGGTGGAGCGCTTCGGCGAGCGCGTCGTCGAGCCCATCGCGGAGGGGAAGGAGCGCATGAAGGGCTGGTCGCCCGCCGACGCGGCCGGGTTCAAGGCCGAGTGGGAGGAGATCGCGGCGGCGTTCGGCGAGGTGGCCGCGAGCGGGGCCGCGCCGGACTCGGCGGAGGCGCTGGCGGTCACCGCCCGGCACCACCGGTGGCTGCTGCGCAGCTGGACGCCGAACCGGGAGTCGTACACCGGGCTGGGGCAGCTGTACGCGGACTCGCCGGAGTTCAGAGCGCAGCTGGACGCGCACGGGGCGGGCGTCGCGAACTACACCCGTGACGCGATGGCCGCCTTCGCCGCCGCCGAGCTGGACTGACGGCGGTGGCGCCCGACGGTGACGGCGACGGCTGATCA
This sequence comes from Actinosynnema sp., assembly GCF_052038725.1. Classification (NCBI taxonomy): domain Bacteria; kingdom Bacillati; phylum Actinomycetota; class Actinomycetes; order Pseudonocardiales; family Pseudonocardiaceae; genus Actinosynnema; species Actinosynnema sp. The sequence goes on along the minus strand of NZ_JBQGCX010000778.1, from coordinate 14,562 downwards.
GCCATCCGGGGAGCTGCAGATCCCCGGAAGGCCGATCAGCGGGAGCCGGGTCTGCGACCAGGGAACCCCTGGGCCTACAGCCCGAACGCCTTGAGCGCCGCCTTGTTGAAGGCGGGGAGGTCGTCGGGGTTGCGGCTGGTCACCAGGGTCCAGCCGTTGTGGTCGCACACGCGGACCTCCTCGTCCGACCAGTCGGCGCCCGCGTTGCGCAGGTCCGTCTTGATGCTCGGGTAGGAGGTGAGCTTCTTGCCCTTGAGGACGTCGGCCTCGGCCAGCAGCCACGGCCCGTGGCAGATCGACGCGATGGGCTTGCCCGCCCGCGCGAACGCCTGGACGAAGCGCACCGCGTCCTCGTCCGTGCGGACCAGGTCCGAGTTGGCCACGCCGCCGGGGATCACCACGCCGTCGTAGTCGGCCGGGTCGGCCTCGGCGAACGGCACGTCCACCGGGAACTCGTCCGCGGGCGTCAGGTGGTTGAAGCCCTTGACCTGGCCGAGGGACGTGGACAGCAGCCTGGGCACGCCGCCCGCCTTCTCGACCTCGTGCCACGGGTCGGTCAGCTCGACCTGCTCGATGCCCTCGGCGCTGACCAGGAACGCAATCTTCTTCTGCTCGTTCGCCATGGGGGTCGGCTACCCGCGAGCGAGGAACTCAACCACCCTGCGCCGCACGTCACCTCGGTGGGAGAGCCAGGTGGGCACCAGCTCCAGCTCGCCCTTGGGGAACGCCGAGGCGACCTGCGCGGCCACCTCGGACGGGTGCAGCGGGTCCTCGGTGGCGCCGACGACCAGGACCGGCGCGGTGACCCGCGACAGGGCCTCACGGTCGGTGACGGCGACCTGCCCCGAGAGGGCTTCGAGCACCCCGTCGAGGCGGTCGAAGGCGGCTCGGCGCTGCGCGAGGTAGTCGGCGGGGCCGGGGACGGCGGTGACCGCCTGCTCGCGGGTGAGGGGGCCGCGCGGCCGGTCGAACACGGCAGGCAGCAGCAGGACGACGCGCTCGAACGCGTCGGGCTCGGCCGCGAGCAGCGACAGCAGCGCGGCGGAGCTGAGGGAGACGCCGACGGCCCGCGTCGCGCCCGTCTCGCGGGCGGTGGCGCGCAGGTCGGCGGCGATCGTCGGGTAGGTCCAGTAGCCGGGTGGCGCGTCGGGGGCGTCGCCGTGCCCCGGCAGGGTGACGAGGACCCTGGCGCCCGGCAGGCCGGACGCGGGCAGGCGGGCCTCGCCCGGCGTCGCGCCGAGGCCGTGGGCGACCAGCGTGACCGGTCGGCCCGCGCCGTGCACCCGGTGGGTGGTCACCACCTGGGGCCGCGCTGCACCTCGATCAGCCGGGGTCGGACGTCGACCAGGTAGACGGAGACCGCGGTGACGCCGATGAGCCAGAACATGCCGCCCGCGCCGTTCAGGGAGAACAGCAGCAGCGCGAGCGCGCCACCACCGGTGATCCCCATCCAGGCGGGCTTGGTCATCCGCTCCGCGGCCTGGTAGGCCTCCGCCCGCTGCGTCACCGCGTGGGCGAAGGCGAACACGCCCGCGAACAGCGCCACGTAGTAGATGAGGAACAGCACCCAGGCATCCAGGTACGCCACGTCGGCGGGTGGGAATCTGAACAGCGGCACGGGACCCAGGGTACGCGGGGAGCGCGGTCGTGGACACCCGGCGGAACCGGGTCGGCTCGGGTAGCGGACCGGTCGGCGGGGCGTTGTCGCAGGTCGGGCGGGGCGCGGGCGGTGGTGGGGGATTCGCGGGGACCGGGGTTCGGCGCCTCTTCCCCCGAACGGCGCCCGGCGGACCACCCGGAAGTGGTCCGCCGCTGCTCAGCGCAGGTGCCGCGGGTGGCTACTCGCCCTCGGCCGGGACGGGCTTGGTCTTGCGGGCCGCGGTGCGGTTGGCGGCCTTGCGGCTGGTGGCGCGCACCTCGTGGGCGACCTCGGCGCCGGTCTCGACGACGGCCTCGGCGATCTCCTCGGTGGCGTCCTCGACCTCGGCGGCGAGCTTCTCGCCCGTCTCGCGGGTGCGGCGGGTGACCTTGCCGAGCACGTCGTCGGCGATCTTGTTCGCGTCGTCGGCGGCCTGGTCGACCTGGCTCAGGGCCCGCTGGACCTGCGGCTGGGTCTTGAGCTTCTCCAGCGCGTGCTCGCCCTGCTCGGCGAGGTACTGGTAGAGGTCGACGGCGGACTTGGTGTAGGCGTCGACGACCTTGCGCAACTCGGCCGCGTCGAAGCGGCCCCGCAGCTCGGCGGGGAGGTCCTCGGCGCCCGCCCTGGCGGACTCGACGCGGTCCTTGACCTTGCCCAGCGCCTCGACCACGGCCTTGGCGGCGAGGTCGCCCGCGCCGAGCGCGGCCAGGAGCGGGGTGCGGGCGGCGGAGGCGGCCTGCTCGCCCGCCTTGCGCAGTTCCTCGGTGGTGGGCAGGTTCGCCATGGTGATCACTCCTCGTGCTCGGGGACGGCGGTGGCGGCGTTCTCACGCCGGAAGGACGCGTAGACGTCGAGCAGCACCTGCTTCTGCCGCTCGGTCAGGTCGGGGGCGGTGGTGATGGCGTCGGCGAGCGCGCCGCCCTCGCGCTGCTGGAGGATTCCCGCCTCCACGTAGAGCGCTTCGGCGGAGATCCGCAGGCCCTTGGCGATCTGCTGGAGGATCTCGGCGCTGGGCTTGCGCAGGCCGCGCTCGATCTGGCTGAGGTAGGGGTTGGAGACGCCTGCCAGCCTGGAGAGCTGGCGGAGCGAGATCTTGGCGCTGTTGCGCTGCTCCTTGATGTAGTCCCCGATGCCCCTGCCGAGGTCGGCGACCGCCTCGTCGATCGACTTGTCCACGTCGACCCCCTTCCGGGTTCCACGGTACGAGCAGGTGCTAGCTCTTGCAAGCGGACTGCTAGCACCGGGGGCGTGTGCTGCGGCACAGCGCTACCGTGGGTCGCGTGGACCTCGGCGCGCGGTTCCGCGAGGAGCTGGTCGACGGCATGGTCGGGGAGGGCGTCCTCTCCGATCCCCGCTGGGTGCGCGCGTTCCGGGAGGTCCCGCGTGAGGCGTTCCTGCCGGGTTTCTTCGCCCAGCGGGAGGACGGCGCGTGGGTCCCGGTGACGCGCGGCGACCCGGACTGGTTGAGGCTGGTCTACCGGGACGACGTGCGGGTGACCCAGCTGGACGGCGACGACGCGGCGTGGTCGCGGGCGCTGGAGCAGGGGTGGGCGCGCGGCGTGCCGACGAGCTCGTCGAGCATGCCGGCGATCATGGCGATCATGCTGGAGGCGCTGGCGGTGGCGGACGGCTGCCGGGTGCTGGAGATCGGGACGGGGACGGGGTACAACGCGGCGCTGCTGTCGGCGGGGATCGGTTCCCCGTCGGTGGTGACGGTGGACGTGGACCCGGCGGTGCTGTCCCGCGCGCGGGCCGCCCTGGCGGCTGCCGGCTGGTCCCCGGAGTGCGCCCTCGCGGACGGCGCGGGCGGCTGGCCCGAGGCCGCCCCGTACGACCGCGTGCTGGGCACCTGCGCGGTGTCCCGCGTGCCGCTGCCGTGGCTGGAGCAGACCAGGCCGGGCGGCGTGGTGGTGACCGCGTTGAACCGCCCGCTGGGCGCGGGGCTGATCCGCCTGACGGCGCTGGGCGGGACGCGGGCGGAGGGCAGGGTCCTGGCGGAGGACGGCCGCTTCATGCCGCTGCGGGCGCACGCGGCGGGGTGGGCGGAGGCGGCGCTGGCGCGGGCGGCGACGGCGGTCCCGGAGGAGACCAGGGCGACGGCGCTGGGGGCGCACGAGGTGGTGCACCCCGGCAGCGGCTACGAGTTCTTCGCGGGCCTGGTCCTGCGCGGCGCGGTGGTCACGATGAACCCGGTCCTGCTGGCCCACGAGGACGGCTCGTGGGCCCGCCCGCGAGGGGGCGTGGTCTCCCAGGGCGGCCCGCGGAGGCTGTGGGCGGAAGCCGAGGAGGGCCACCGTGAGTGGCAGGCCCTGGGGAGGCCCCGGCGGTCGCGGTTCGGGGTGACGGTGGACGGGGAGGACCAGCGGTTCTGGCTGGACGCGCCGGAGGGGCGCAGCTGGCCGGTGTAGCGGCGGAGCGCCGACCGCCGGGGCAAAGGGCCTGACCGCGCCCCCGCCTCACACCAGCAGCTGCCCCACCGAGTAGATCACCAGCCCCGCCAGCGCCCCGACCACCGTCCCGTTGATCCGGATGAACTGCAGATCCCGCCCCACCTGCAGCTCGATCTTCCGCGACGTCTCCCGCGCGTCCCACCGCTCCACCGTGTCCGTGATCAGCGTCGTGATCTCGTCCCGGTAGTTCGCCACCACGTACCCCGCCGCGTCCTCCAGCCACCCGTCGACCTTGCCGCGGACCTCCCCGTCCTCCACCAGCCGCGTCCCGAACTTCACCAGCCCGTCGCGCACCCTGGTCCGCAGCTCGCTCGACGGGTCCTCCGCGGCGTCCAGCAGCATCTTCTTCGCGGTCCCCCACGCCGACCCGATGACCTTCCGCACCTCCGGGTGCTCGATCACCTGGTCCTTCACCAGCTCGGCCCGCTCGATGGTCGCCGGGTCGTGCTGGAGGTCGCGGGCGAACTCCTCGAGGAACTGGTCCACCGCCACCCGCATCGGGTGGTTCACGTCCGTCTTCACGGCCCACGCGAAGTTCAGCAGCTCGTTGTAGACCTTGTCGCCCAGCAGCGAGTCCATGAACTTCGGCGACCAGCCCGGCGCGCGCTCGGTGACCACCTGCATCACCTTGACGTGGTTGTCCCGCACCCACTCGTACAGCCGGTCGCACACCAGGTCCACCAGCTTGTGGTGCCCGCCGTCGACGAAGACCTGCCCGAGCAGCTTCCCCAGCGGCGGGCCCCAGGGCTTGGCCATGAGGCGCTGCACGACCGCCTGCTCCACGACCGCCTGCACGTGCTCGTCCCGCAGCACGGTCACGGCGCCCTTCACGACGTTCGACGCCTCGGACGTCACCCGCTCCGCGTGCTCGGGCTCCCGAAGCCACTCGCCGAGCCTGCGCCCCACCTCGACGCGGCCCAGCTTCTCCCGGACCACCGCCTCCGCCAGGAAGTTCTGCCCGACGAACGACCCCAGCGCGTCGCCGAAGCTGTCCTTGCGGCTGGGGATGATCGCGGTGTGCGGGATGGGCAGGCCCAGCGGCCTGCGGAACAGGGCCGTCACCGCGAACCAGTCGGCCAGCGCGCCGACCATCCCGGCCTCGGCCGCCGCCCGGACGTACCCGACCCACGCGGGGCCGTCCGCCTCGAACAGCAGCGTCACCAGGAACACGGCGGTCGCGGCGGCGAAGAACCCCGTCGCCACGAGCTTCATCCTGCGCAGGTCCCGCTGCTTCACCTGGTCAGCGGCCGTCAGTTGCTCCACGCCCCCATTGTCCGTGAAGATCCTGGGTCGTGCGGGTACCAGCGCTAGTCCCCAGGTTGCGGCCGTTCACCTCGACGATCTTCGCCGAGATGACCGCGCTGGCGAACCGGACCGGATCGGTGAACCTCGGCCAGGGCTTCCCCGACACCGACGGCCCCCAGGCGATGCTCGACGCCGCCAAGGCCGCGATCGACTCCGGGGCCAACCAGGACCCGCCGGGACCGGGCGTCCCCGCGCTGCGGCAGGCGATCGCCGAGCACCGCGCGCGCTACGGCGTCCGCTACGACCCGGACACCGCGGTGCTGGTGACGGTCGGCGCGACCGAGGCGATCGCCGCGTCCCTGCTGGCGCTGGTGGAACCGGGCGACGAGGTCCTGCTGGTCGAGCCCTACTACGACTCGTACGCGGCGGCCGTGGCGATGGCGGGCGCGACCCGCCGCGCGGTCGGCCTGGCCGAGGAGCCGGGCACCGGCAGGCTCGGGCTGGACGTGGCCGCGCTGCGCGCCGCCGTCACGCCGCGCACCAGGGCGGTCCTGGTGAACTCGCCGCACAACCCCACCGGCACCGTCTTCACCCGCGACGAGCTCGCCGCCGTCGCCGCGCTGTGCGTCGAGCACGACCTGGTCGCGATCACCGACGAGGTGTACGAGCACCTGGTGTTCGACGGCCGCGAGCACCTGCCGCTGGCGGCGTTCCCCGGCATGGCCGAGCGGACCGTGACGATCTCCAGCGCGGGCAAGTCGTTCAACTGCACCGGCTGGAAGATCGGCTGGGCGTGCGCGCCCGCGCCGCTGCTGGACGCGGTGCGCGCGGCCAAGCAGTTCCTCACGTTCGTGGGCGGCGCGCCGTTCCAGCCCGCCGTGGCGCACGCCCTGCGGCACGAGCTGCCGTGGGTGGACGGGCTGCGGGACTCGTTGCAGGACAAGCGGTCCCGGCTCGCCGAGGGCCTGACCGACGCCGGGTTCGCGGTGCGCCCGTGCGAGGGCACCTACTTCATCACCGCCGACGTGCGCCCGCTCGGCTTCGACGACGGCGAGCGGCTGTGCCGGGAGCTGCCGGGGCGGATCGGCGTGGTCGGCGTGCCGGTGCAGGTGTTCGCCGACCACCCGGAGCGCTGGAAGCACCTGGTGCGGTTCGCGTTCTGCAAGCGCGACGAGGTGCTCGACGAGGCCGTGACCAGGCTCAGGAAGCTGGGCGGGTAGGCCATCACACCGCCGACTCGGCGGGCGTCCCCTCGCCGCGGGGGGCGTCCGTCCGGGCGCCGCGCACCGCGAAGCCCCTGAACCGCTTGGCCCCGCCGCCCTTCGCCTTCGCCGCCACCGGCCCGGCCAGCCGGTCCTGCACCAGCGCGTGCCGGAACTGGTAGCAGGCCCCCGCCTGCCGCAGCACGCCGAGCTTGCGCGCGTCCTCCAGGAACGCCATCAGCTCCCACGGCAGCCTCCCGCGCAGCGCCAGCCACACCCGCGCCACGGTGAACCACCACCACCGCAGGTTCAGCACGGTCAGCGCGAACCCGAGCAGCAGCCCGGACGCCAGCCCCAGCCCGACCATCCCGGTCTGCTTGGGCCCGAACACCAGCCCGGCAGCCGCGCCGAACACCACGGCCAGCACCAGCGACCCGGTCCACACCGCGATCCGGTCGCGCGCCATCGTCCACAGCGGGCTGGACGGGTGGGTCAGCTCGGCGTTGCTGCTGAGCGCGAACCGCAGCGCGGTCGCCACCGCCAGCCCCAGACCGACGACGAGCCCGGCCGACAGCCCGTAGAGCGCGCCGAACACCAGCCCGGCCGCGCCGCCGACCGACGCGCTGAGCACCAGCACGCTGCGCCACACCCCGTGGTGCGCCCTGACCTTCGGCGCGTGCCGCCCGGACGCGTACAGCGCGGCCACGGCCACCGCCGCGCCGACGACGAGCCCGCTGTACGGGGCGAGCGCGGGGGTGCTGGCGTACGCCATCAGCCACGCCACCCCGGCCCCGCCGATCAGCCCGAGCACGACCGCGCCGAGCGCCGCCAGCCACGTGCTGCCGACCGACCGCCGCAGCTCCCACCAGGCCAGCTCGCGGATGCCGCGCGCCCGCATCTCGGCCGCGAGGAACCGCAGCCACCTCACCGCCTTGTCCCTGGGCCACACCTGGCTGGCCCGGAACTGGTGCGCCACGGCCCGGTCGCCGAACGCGCCGGACACCAGCACGTCGGCCAGGTGCTCCTCGATGGCCCGCCGGTCGGGGAACCTGGTGCGGTCGAGCAGCTCGCTCGGCTCGCCGTAGGCGTAGACCACCCCGGCCATGCCGACGGTGAGCGGCGTGGAGAGCGCTTCCGCGAGGTGCCCGGCGGGGTTCTCCCGCAGGTGCAGGAACACCGGCTCCCAGCCTGCGGCGGACAGCTGGTCGCCGGCGGAGCGCAGGTGGTGCGCGACGGCCCCGTGGTCGAGCGGGTGCAGCCGCACGGCGTCGGCGCCCGCGAGCGGGCCGACCTGGGCGACCGCGTTCGCGTACTCCTCGGTGCGGCTGGTGAGCACGAGCGGCGCGGACGCCGGGAAGGCGCGGGCGATGCGGTCGAGCGCGGCCGAGCGCTTGGACGCGGGCAGCTGGTCGAAGCCGTCGAGCACGGGCATGACGCGGCGCTGCTCCACCAGCAGGTCGGCGGCGTAGCTGCCGTACAGCTCGTTGTTGCGCAGCGCCGGGTGGTCCTCGTAGAGCCTGCGGGTCATCCAGCTGCGGACGTCCTCGGCCTCCGGGTCCCAGGTGGACAGCGGCAGCAGGACCGGGACGGGGCCGCCGCGCTCCAGCAGGCCGAGGGTGAGCAGCATGGCCGTGGTGGACTTGCCGGAGCCGGGCGCGCCGAGCAGCACGAGCCTGCGGTGCGCCTGCCGCTCGAACGCGCCGACGACGCCGGTGCTGCGGCCCGGTGGCGGCGGGGTGGTGTTGACGGGCTCGTCGGGGGCGCTCCAGTGCAGGTCGAGCAGGCCCGCGCCGTCGAGGCCGCGCGCGCGGCACTCGTCGTTCCACTGCGCGTGCAGGGCCCTGGACAGCGCGGCGGAGGCGGCGTCGAGGTTGGCGTCGGTCGCCAGCACCGGGGTCCGGCGGCGCTGGAGCCACGGGTCGACGGCGGCGAGGAACAGCAGGAAGCCCGCGGACAGCACGCCGAGCCACAGGTCGGGGTCGATGCCGCTGTCGGTGGCGAGGAGCCCGGCGACCGCCAGGAGCGCGGCCAGCACGCACCCGGTCAGGACGGCTCGCTGGCGAAATCTGGACACCCCGGCATGATGGCCCACCGATCACCGGCCGTGCCCAGGCGGGCACCCCTGTGTTGCCCGTAGTCTCGAAGTCGTGATCTGCCCGAAGTGCCAGGACCTCATGAAGACGATCACGCGGGGCGCCGTCCACATCGACCAGTGCGAGAACTGCCGGGGCGTCTTCCTCGACGGCGGCGAGCTGGAGCAGATCGTCGCGGCGGAGCGGGCGCACTACGGCCAGGCCGCCACGACCGGCGCGGTTCCCGGACCCGGCGGCGACCAGGGCGCGCCGCCGCCGTACCAGCCCGCGGGCGCGGACCCGGCCGCCACGACCCACTTCGCGCCGGGGCAGCAGCCGGGAGCACCACCGCCCTACCAGCCGCCGCCGGGCAGCGAGCAGCCCGCGGCGCCCGCGCCCGGTCACGCGCCGGGCTACGGCTACGGCCAGCCCGGCTACGGTCAGCCCGGCTACGGCTACCCGCCGAGGCGCAGGAGCTTCCTGGAGCAGCTGTTCGACTGAGCGCCCCCGGACGAGCGCCCCTGGATGAGCGCCCCCGGAGCCGGTCGGGTCGCGCGCACGACCGGAACCCGGTCCGCGGCCTTCGCGGACCGGGCTGCTCCCGCGATGCCCGCGCGCCCCGGACCGGGCGCGGACTCCTGCGTCAGGCCGGGGGGATCAGGTGATCGCCTGGAGGGCGCGCCGCTCGCGCCAGTTCCTGGCCTTCTCCCGGTTGCCGCACACCTGCATCGAGCACCACGTGCGGGACCTGTTGCGGGACCGGTCGAAGAAGGCCCGCAGGCAGCTCTCCGCCGGGCAGATCTTGAAGCGCTCCCACGAGCCGAGCACCGCGAGCCTCGCGGCGGCGCCCAGGACCGCGCCCAGCGCGTCCGCGCTGGCCAGGACCGGCACGCCGTGGCTGAGGTCCACGGTGACGATGGTCGCGACGATAGCGGGATCGGGTCCCTCGTGCGGGTCGCCCAGCGAGCGCCGGAGGGCGGTTCGGGCGGCGCGCACGGCGACCAGGTCCCCAGGGGCGCCTAGCCCCCGCTCGGTGACCCAGGCGCGCCACGCGGCTGTGCCGTCCAGCACGTCCGCGCCGATTTCCAGATCCCTGGTGTTCAGGAAAGCGAGCAGCAGCTCCACATCGTGTTCCGCATCGCCGACTCGACCCTGCGCGAGAGCCGCGTGGTCCCAGCCGGCCGCCAGACCAGTCACCCCTCCACTGTAGGCGCGACCGCCGCCCGCTGTCGTGAAGTCGTGGTCAGCGCGACGCCGACCGGGGTATTCATCGTGTGTATACGTCGTGTGTATAGTCGTCCGCATGTCGATCGGACACACACTGCTGGGCCTGTTGGAGAAGGGGCCGAGGCACGGCTACGACCTCAAGCGGGCCTACGACGAGCGCTTCGGGCAGGACCGCCCGCTGCACTACGGGCAGGTGTACACAACGCTCTCGCGGCTGCTGAAGAACGGCCTCATCCAGGAGGCGGGCGTGGAGGCGGGCGACGGTCCCGACCGCAAGCGCTACGCCATCACCGACGCGGGCGTCACCGACGTCGAGGGCTGGCTGAGCACGCCCGAGAAGCCGGAACCGTACCTGCAGAACACCCTGTACACGAAGGTCGTGCTCGCGCTCCTGTCCGGTCGCAGCGCCGACGACGTGCTGGACACCCAGCGCGGCGCGCACCTCGACCTCATGCGCAAGCTCACCAAGCGCAAGGCGGACGGCGACCTGGCCGACCAGCTGATCTGCGACCACGCCCTCTTCCACCTGGAGGCGGACCTCCGGTGGCTCGAACTGACCGCCGCCCGGTTGGGCAGGCTGAAAACGGAGGTGGCCCGATGAGGCCCCTGCTCGAAGCCGTCGACCTGCGCAAGTCCTTCGGTCCGACCCCCGCGCTCGACGGCGCGGGCCTGGCCGTCCACGCGGGCGAGGTGCTGGCCATCATGGGGCCGTCCGGCTCCGGCAAGTCCACCCTGCTGCACTGCCTCGCGGGCATCCTCCAGCCGGACAGCGGCACGGTCCGCTACCGCGAGGTGGAGCTGAGCGCGCTGGCCGACGGGGCGCGCAGCGAGCTGCGGCGCACCGACTTCGGCTTCGTGTTCCAGTTCGGGCAGCTGGTGCCCGAGCTGTCCTGCCTGGAGAACGTGGCGCTCCCGCTGCGCCTGGGCGGCGTGAAGCGCAAGGCCGCCGAGTCCAGGGCGCGCGAGTGGCTGGAGCGCCTGGAGGTCGACGGCGTCGCGGACAAGCGGCCCGGCGAGACCTCCGGCGGCCAGGCCCAGCGCGTCGCCGTGGCGCGCGCGCTGGTCACCGGCCCGAAGGTGGTGTTCGCCGACGAGCCGACCGGCGCGCTGGACTCGCTCAACGGCGAGCGCGTGATGCAGTTCCTGGTCACGGCCGCGCGCGAGACCAGCGCGGCCGTCGTGCTGGTCACCCACGAGGCGCGGGTCGCCGCCTACTCCGACCGAGAGGTCGTCGTGCGCGACGGCAAGTCCCGCGAAGTGGAGCGCGTTCGGTGAAGCGCTTCTTCGCCGACCTGCTCCTCGGCGTCCGGCTGGCCGCGGGCGGGGGACGCGGGGCGTGGGTCCGACTGGTGCTGACCGGCATGGGCATCGGCCTCGGCGTGCTGGTGCTGCTGGTGGGCGCGACCGTCCCGTCGATCATGGAGAACCGGAACGAGCGCCAGGCCGCCAGGAGCAGCGTCGGGGCCGAGCCGGGCACCCCGCCCGAGCGGATCCTGCACTCCGAGGTCTGGAGCACCCAGTACCGCGGTGAGGACATCACCGCCAAGTACCTGCGCGCGGGCGGCCCGCAGGCCCCGGTGCCGCCGGGCATCCCGAAGGTCCCGGCCGACGGCGAGATGTACGTGTCGCCCGCGCTGGCCGACATGCTCGCCGACCCGGACAACGGGATGCTGCGCGAGCTGCTCCCGCAGAAGGTCGTCGGCGCCATCGCCGACGAGGGCCTGAACGCGCCCCGCGACCTCGTGTACTTCGCGGGCGACGCCTCGGTCGAGGCGACCGAGGCCAACTCCGTCGGCCGGTTCGGCGACGAGCGCACGACGCAGGAGCTCCCGCCGTTCCTGCTGGTGCTCGTGCTGACCGGGTGCGTGGTGCTGCTGTTCCCCGTGCTCGTGTTCGTCGGCGTGAGCACCCGGCTCGCCGGGGCCCAGCGCGACCGCAGGCTCGCCGCGCTGCGGCTGGTCGGCGCGGGAGCCGGGCGGGTCCGGCTGATCGCCGCGGGCGAGGCGCTGGTCGGCTCGCTCGTCGGGCTGGTCGTGGGCGTGGGCCTGTTCCTGGTCGGCAGGCGGTTCGCCGAGGGGGTCGAGCTGCTCGGGGTGAGCGTGTTCGCCGAGGAGCTGAGCCCCTCCCCCGTGCTCGCCGTGGTCCTGGCGGCGCTGATCCCCGTGCTGGCCGTGGTCACCTCGCTGCTGGCGATGCGCCGCACCGTGGTGGAGCCGCTGGGCGTGGTCAGGCAGACCAAGCCGGTGCGCCGCAGGCTGTGGTGGCGGATCGTGCCGGTGCTGCTGGGCGTCGGGGTGCTGATCTCCCAGGCGGGCGGGTTCGCTGGCGAGCGGATCACGGGCGCCTACCGCGAGGAGCTCCTGGTCGCGGGCATCGCGCTGCTGCTGCTCGGCATCCCCGCGCTGCTGCCCTGGGCGCTGGAGCGCTCGGTGCAGCACGCCCACCGGGGCGCGCCGTCCTGGCAGCTCGCCATGCGCAGGCTCCAGCTCGACAGCGGCACCGCCGCGCGCGTCGTCGGCGGCGTGGCCGTCGTCCTCGCCGGGGCCATCGCCCTGCAGACCGTGCTGACCAGCGTCCAGAGCAAGATCCCGGACGGCGGCGGGCCCGCGCTCAACACCGAGCTCATGCAGGTCTCGCTGAGGGGCGACGAGGAGGGGCAGGCCGAGGAGCAGGCGCGGGCGATCGAACTGCTCGAGGGCACCGAGGGGGTCCAGGAGGTCTTCACCCCGGTCTTCGTCGACCTCAAGGCGAAGGGCGCGTCCCCGCAGGACGGGCCCATCCAGGTGGGCATCGCCCCGTGCGCCCTGCTGCTGGCCTCCGGCGCGCCGGAGTGCGTCGACGGCCAGGCGTACGAGTTCCAGCGCGACGCCGACGTGTCGTACTGGAAGGTGCAGCCGGGCGCCGAGCTGGGCGTGCTGGGCCCGTGGACGCCGGAGACCGCCGGGATGCCGAGCGCGAGCGGCGAGTACGTCGACGAGCGCGAACCGCTGAGCACGTGGCGCGCGCCCGAGGTGAAGCGGCTCGTGGTGCCCGAGGGCAGCAACCTGCACAGCACCTACCTGACGCCCGGCGCGGCCCGCGACCTGGCCGTGCCGCCGGGCGTGCGCGGCTCGATCAGCATCGCGCTGGAGAAGGACGCCGACGCGGCGAACCACGTGCGCGTCGCGCTGGCCCCGATGGCCTGGCGCGTCTACACGTACTACTTCGGCGACGCGGACCTGTCCGTGGAGGCCAAGCAGTACCAGCAGATCAAGGGCGCGCTGTTCGCGGGCGCGCTGATCGTGCTGCTGCTGGCGGCGGCGAGCCTGCTGGTGGTGGCGCTGGAGCAGATCAAGGAGCGCAGGCGGCCACTGGCCGTGCTCGCCGCCAGCGGGGTCCCGCGCGGCGCGCTGGCCCGGTCGCTGCTGTGGCAGAACGCGGTGCCGCTGGTGCTGGCCGTGCTGGTCGCGATCGCCACCGGCGCCGGGCTCGGCGCGCTGCTGCTCGGCGTGATCGAGCGGCCGGTCGAGCTGGACTGGTCGGGCATCGCGCAGTTCTCGGGGGCCGCGCTGGTCCTCGGTCTGCTGGTCACGGCGCTGACGCTGCCGTCGCTGCGCAAGGCCACCGGGGCGCTGGGACTGCGCACCGAGTGAGCCATCACGGGGGGCGGCGCCGGGTCGGTGACGGCGCCGCTCCTCGAGCCCCCGGAGATCGGCCTCCGGGGGCTCGAACCGACCACCGCCCGATCGGGCTGACAACGGAGGTGGCCCGATGAGGCCCGTGCTCGAAGCCGCGGACCTGCGCGCGGCGACCGGGAGCCAGGCGCGCGACCGGTTGGCGCGTGGTGACGCCAGGCCCCGCGAAGTGGAGCGCGCCGGGTGAAGCGGGTGTTCGACGACCTGGCGCTCGGCGTCCGGCTGGCGGTCGGCGGCGGGCTGTTCCTGCTGGCCAGACGGCACGTGGAGGAGGTCGAGCCGGCCGGGGTGAGCGTGTTCGCCGAGGACCTGACCCCGGCCCCCGCGCTGGCGGTGCCCACCTCGCTGGTGGCCACGCGCCGCACCGCGGTGGAACCGCTCGGCGTGGCGCGGCAGACCAGGGCCGCGCGCCGGAAGCCGTGGTGGCGGGTCCTGCCGGTCGTGGCGGGCGTCGCCCTGCTCGCGCCGCAGGCGGGCGCGTTCGCCGGACGGCTGATCGGCGGCGGCGCCGTCGCGCGCGTCGTCGGCGGCGTGGGCGCGCGGTCGAGCTGCTGGACGGCGTCGCGGGCGTCGAGCGGGTCCTCACGCCCGAGTGCGCGTACGTCCGCAGCGACGAGGTGGAGCAGCAGGTGGTGATCAGCGACTGCGCGGTGCTGCTGGCGCGGGGCGTGCCGACCGTGCTCCCCCCGGTGAACGCGGCGACGATCCGGACCGACGGGCGCGGCAGGGCGCACGACGACCGGACCCCGCTCGGGACGTGGCGCGCGCCCGAGGCCCGGCAGGTCGCGCTGCCGTCGGACAGGTCCGGCCTGCACGGGCTGCACGTGACGCCCGGCGCGGCCCGCGACCTGCCAGGGGCGGCGGCCTCCAGCGGCGGGGTGGTCGCGCTGCTGGACGGGCGCGCCCCGGACGCGGCGGACAACGCGCGCACCGCGCTGGCCCCGCTGGCCTGGAAGCTCCAGTCGCACCACGTGGGCGTCGCCGACCTGTCCGAGGAGGCGGGGCAGTACCGGCAGGTGCGCGCCGGCCTGTTCGCGGGCGCGCTGCTCACCC
>NZ_JBQGCX010000777.1:0-4229 GCF_052038725.1 Actinosynnema sp. | reverse complement strand
ATCGGAACCTGGTGATCGGACCGTTCGCCTCCCCCTGGGGCTGGTGAACGGTCCGTTCGCCTTTCATGGAACTGATGAACGGTCCGTTCACCTCCTCCGGACCTGGTGAACGGACTGTTCGTCCTCTCCCTGAGGCCCGGTGAACGGTCCGTTCACCCCCTCTGGACCTGATGAACGGACCGTTCGTTCCCTCCCCGAGGCCCGGTGAACGGGCCGTTCACCCATGCCAAGCCAACTGTGCTCTCGCCTTGGCCGAGTGAACGGTCCGTTCACCAGCCCGGGGTGAGCGGTCCGTTCGCTGGGCTCGGGTGAGTGGCCCGTTCATCGAGCTCGGGTGAGTGGTCCGTTCATCGGGCTCGGGTGGGCGGTTCGTTCGCCGGGCTCGAGTGAGTGGTCCGTTCATCCGCCTGGGTCGTGACGGCGCTGGCCGACGGTGGTTGTCCACCCCGAACGAGCGAGTGCCCGCCCCGCAGCAGCGGGACGGGCACTCGGCTTCGGACCAGACCAGGCCAGACCAAGCCAGACTAGGCCAGACCAAGCCAGACCGCTGAGCGGTCGGTCAATCCGCAATCACACCTCGCGGCGCACATGCGTCCCGTCGCGGACGGTCCCCACGTACTCCTCCACCAGGTCCTCCAGGGCCACGACACCACGCGTGGCGCCGTCCGGGCCGACGGCCTTCGCCAGGTGGCTCTGCGAGCGCCGCAGCGACGCCAGCGCCTCGTCCAGCCTCGCGCCCACCGGCACCTCCGGCAACCCGCGCACCCGCCCCGGAGGAACGGTCGCGCCCTCACCGGCCTCGGCCAGGTCCAGCACGTCCTTCACGTGCAGGTACCCGATCAGGTCATCGGTCGACCGCACCGGGAACCGGGAGAACCCCGTCTCCGTCACCGCCGACTCGACCTCCGCCATCGTCGGCCGCGCCGACAGCGACGTCACCCGGTCCAGCGGCACCAGCACGTCCGCCACGGTCCGCTCCGCCGACGACAGCGTCTGCGCCAACCGCCGGTGCTCGGAGTCCTCCAGCAACCCCTCCTGCCGCGACTGCGAGATCAGCAGCGACAGCTCGTCCGAGGTGTACGCCGACTCCAGCTCGTCCTTCGGCTCCACCTTCATCAACCGCAGCACCCCGTTGGCCGCGATGTTGAACAGGCTGATGAACGGCCGAACGACCTTGATGAACGCCACGTGCACCGGCACCAGCCAGATCGCCAACCGCTCCGGGTTCGCGATGGCCAGGTTCTTCGGCACCATCTCGCCCAGCAGGATGTGCGCCACCACCACCAGCATCATGGCGATCGCGAACGACACCCCGTGCAGCACCACCGGCGGGATCGACAGCGGGTGCAGCGCGCCCTCGATCAGGTGCGCCCCGGCGGGCTCGCCGAGGCGGCCCAGCAGCAGCGAGCAGATCGTGATGCCCAGCTGCGCGCCCGCCAGCATCAGCGACACCTCGCGACTGGCCTTGATCACCAGCGCGGCGCGGGCCACCCCGCGCTCCACCATGCTCTCCAACCGGTCCCGACGGGCGCTGATCAGCGCGAACTCCGCGCCGACGAAGAACGCGTTGCACCCGAGCAGGACGAACGTCATGACCAGCAGCCAGCCGTCGCTCACCGGGACACCCCCGTCTCGGCCGACTCGACCCTGGCCACCCGCAGCTCGGCCACCCGGTGCTTCTCCATCTGCATCACCGTGATCCGCCACCCGTCCAAGTGAACCTCGTCACCGACGTCCGGGATGCGCCCCAGCTCGGACAGCACCAGACCCGCGAGGGTCTCGTAGTCGCCCTCGGGCATCCGGAACCCGGTCGCCTCGGCCACCTCGTCGTCGCGCAGCAGACCGGAGACCATCCAGCTGTCCCCGCCCAGCGCGCGCACCGGCGCGGACTCGCGGCGGTCGTGCTCGTCGCGCACGTCGCCGACGATCTCCTCCACCACGTCCTCCAGGGTGACCAGCCCGGCCGTGCCGCCGTACTCGTCGACGACCAGCGCGGTCTGCAACCCGGACGCGCGCAGCCGGTCCAGCAGCGCGTCGCCCTCCAGGGTCTCCGGCACCGTCTGCACCGGCCTGGTCAGCGCCGACAGCGGCGTGGTGGCCCGGCGCTCGCGCGGCACGCTGAACGCCTGCTTGACGTGCACGATGCCGCGCACCTCGTCCAGGTCGCCCGAGTGCACCGGGAAGCGGGACTTGCCCGTCTCGCGGGCCTTGGCGACCAGGTCGAGCACGGTCGCGTCGGCGCGCAGCGACTCCACCCGCACGCGCGGGGTCATCAGCTCGCCCGCCGTGCGGTCGCCGAAGCGCAGCGACCGGCCCAGCAGGGCGGCCGTGCCCTCGTCGATCGTGCCGTGCTCGGCGCTGGAGCGGACCAGCGCGCCCAGCTCCTGCGGCGAGCGGGCCGAGGCCAGCTCCTCCGCGGGCTCGACGCCGAGCCTGCGCACCATCCAGTTCGCCGCGCCGTTCATGCCGTTGATCAACCAGCGGAAGACCGACGAGAACGCGGCCTGCATCCCGGCCACGGCGCGCGCCGTCTCCAGCGGTCTGGAGATCGCCAGGTTCTTCGGGACCAGCTCGCCGAACACCATCGACAGCGTCGTGGCCAGCGCCAGCGCGATGGCCAGCGAGATCGGGGCCGCGACGGACGTGGGAACCCCCACCGCCGTCAGACCCGGCGACAGCAGTTGCGCGATGGCCGGTTCGGCGATGTAGCCGGTGATCAGGGTGGTGAACGTGATGGCCAGCTGAGCTCCGGAGAGCTGGAACGACAGGGACCGGTGGGCCTTGTCGACGGCCTTGGCCTTGGCATCGCCCACGTGGGCGACGTGCGATTCGACTGTGCTCCGCTCCAGCGCGGTCAGCGAGAACTCCGCCGCGACCGCGATGAACGTGCCCGCGGTCAGCGCCACGACGGCCAGCAGGCCGAGCACGCTCAGCAGGATTCCAGTCACCGGTCACCCCCTGGGGGGACCGGGTGGGACGGGTAGCCGGGTGTGGGGCCCGGCTCAGTACTGCACGGTTGCTCGTCGAGCACTGGGTAGATCACTCCTCGTCACGGGGACCCTTGCGGGTCTCCATTTTAGGTTGTGAACGTCGCTCAGCGCAGTCCGGTTCCCGCAGGTCGAGCCGAGCTGGCCCGGAGCACCACCTCACCGGCGACGCGCACCGTGCGTGGCGGGCCCCCGACCTCGTCCAGGACCAGGCGCGCGGCCCGCTCGCCCATCTGCTCCAACGGCAGTCGCACGGTGCTCAGCGGGGGCTGGAGGTCGCGCAGCGTCGGGATGTCGTCGAAGCCCGCGACGGACACGTCGCCGGGCACGTCCAGCCCGCGCTCGCGCAGCGCCGCGACCGCGCCGGTCGCCATGACGTCGTTGACGGCGAACACGCAGGTCGCGCCAGTTTTCGCGGCCAGCAGGTCGGTCACCGCGCGGGGACCGCCGGCCCTGGTGAAATAGCGCGGGAAGACCGCGGGGTCGGGCAGCGCGAGGCCCGCGTCGGCCAGGCCCTGGCGGAAGCCGGAGAGGCGGTCGCGGGCCACGACCAAGTCGTTCGGGCCGGAGAGCACGGCGAACCTCCGGTGCCCGAGCGCGGCCAGCTCCCTGGCGAGCGCGCGGGCGCCCGCCCGGTTGCCGGGCACGACCGTGTCGGCGCCCAGCTTGGCCTGGGAGATGCACGCCACCCGGCCGCCCTGCGCGGTGAACGCGGCGACCTCCTCGGCGAGGCGCGCCGTCGACGCCCGGTCGGTGGTGCGGCTGCCCGCGATCACCAGGGCGCGGGCGCGGTGCGCGCGGAGCGTGTTGACCAGCTCGACCTCGCGCTCCGGGTCGCGGTTCGTGGTGCCCAGCACGAGCACCATGCCCGCCTCCTCGGCGACCCTCGTCACACCGGCCGCGATGCTGGAGAAGTAGGGGTCGGCGATGTCGTGCACCACCAGGCCCACGAGCACGCTGCTGTTGCGGGCGAGCGCCTGCGCGGCGGCGTTCGGCAGGTAGCCGAGCTGCTCGGCGCTGCCGACGACCTTGTCCCTGAGCTCGTCGCTGACCTGCCGGGTGCTGCCGTTGAGCACGCGCGAGGCCGTCGCCAGCGAGACCCCCGCGTGCCTGGCCACCTCGGCCAGCGTGACCTGCCGCAACGCCAAGGCGGCCTCCTCCGGGTTAGTGGTTGGGCGAGACTAGCCCGGTTGGGCGGGAAGACAAGAGCTTGGCTCGGCGCGGTGGCGAAAAGTGGGGGTG
>NZ_JBQGCX010000776.1:0-2394 GCF_052038725.1 Actinosynnema sp. | reverse complement strand
GTTGGGTGCTGGGAGGTATTTCTCGGCGGTGGTGGCGGGTTGGTTGTGGTAGCCGCGGGTGGTTCCGTTGCCGGAGAGGTAGAGCTCGCCGATGGTTCCGAGGGGGACGGGGTTGAGTTGGTTGTCGAGCACGTGTGCTGTGGTGCCGTGGACGGGGCGTCCGAGGGGGGTTCTGGGGTCGTTGGGGGTGGTGATCGCGTGGGTGGAGTAGGTGGTGTCCTCGCTGGGGCCGTAGAGGTTGTTCACGGTGTCCAGGACGGGGTGCCGGTAGAGCTGGTCGACCAGCGCCGGTGAGAGCGCCTCCCCGGCCAGGTTGATCGTGCGCGCTCCCGGTGGGATCGCGTCCGCCGCCAGCAGTTCCGCCGCAGCCGAGGGCACGGTGTTGACGAGGGTGAGGTGGTGGTAGGCGTCGGGGTTGTGGATGAGGTCGAGCGCGTTGTCGGGGGCGAGGGTGATGGTTCCGCCCGTCGTCAGCGGGGCGAAGATCTCGAAGACGGACAGGTCGAAGCAGATGGAGGTGGCGGCGAGGGTTTCGGCGAGCACCTCGGGTGGGAAGGTGTCGCGCGCCCAGGTGAGCATGGCGGTGGTCTGCCGGTGTTCGATCATCACGCCCTTGGGGCGACCGGTCGAACCCGAGGTGTGGATGACGTAGGCCAGGTTGTCAGCCCCGACCCCGGAGGCCACCCGCTCGACCGGCCCGTCCTCGACCGCCGAGCGCAGCACGACGACCCCGTCAGGGGCAGGACCGCCCTCGTCGGTGATCAGCACCGCCGCGCCGGAGTCCGCGAGCAGGAGCTCGATCCGCTCCGCGGGGTAGGCCGGGTCGACCGGCACGTAGGCCGCCCCCGAGGCGAGCACCCCCAGCAACGACACCACCAGGCGGCTCGTGCGCGGCAGGCACACCGCGACCCGGTCCTCCGGCCCCACACCCAGCCCGCGCAGCCGGTGCGCCAGCCGGTTGGCCGCGCGGTCGAGCTGGGCGTAGGTCAGGTTCCCGTCTCCCGCGCGCAAGGCGATCGCGTCCGGGGTCCGGTCCACCTGGGCCTGCACCAGCTCGTGCGCGCACGTCCCGGACGGGGCCTGCGGCACGCCCCGCGCCAGGTCCTCCGCCCGCGCGCGCTCGTCGGCGGGGCGCACGTCCAGCTCCGCCAGCGCGGTCAGCGGCGCGGCGGCCATCGCCTCGACCACGGTCCCGACCCGCCGGACCAGCAACCGGGCGGTGGACTCGTCGAACAGGTCGGTGTTGCGCACCAGCCAGCCGTCGACCCGCTCCCCGTCCTCCTCCACCTGGAACACCAGGTCGAACGGCGTCGCGGTCGGCGCCACCGGGACCGGGCGCACGCGCAGGCCGGGCAGCTCGTAGGCGCCGGGGGTGCCGTTGACCGCCACCATCACCTGGAAGACCGGGCTGCGGCTCTGGTCCCGCTCCGGGGCCAGCTCGCGCACCAGGTCCGCGAAGCTCACGTGACCGCGCCGCGCCACCGCGCGCGCCGCCTCCGTCGCGGCGGCCACGACCTGCGCCAGCGTCATGGTGGGCTCCGCGCGCAGCCGCAGGGGCAGGGTGTCGACCAGGAAGCCGAGCACCCCCACCGTGTCCGGGTGCTCGCGGCCGGACACAGGGGTGCCCACCGTGATGTCGCGGGACCCGCCGCCCGCCGCCAGCGCCACGGCCACCGCCGCCGCCAGCACGGCGAAGACCCACGTGCCCGCGCCGGAGGCCACCGCGCGCAGCTCCGCAACCGGCAGGTCCAGCGGCACCGCCGCCCCGCCGTGGGTCTGCCGCGCGGGCCTGGGCCGGTCGGTGGCCAGCGCCAGCGGCGGCGCCCCGCGCGAGGCCTCCACCCAGTGCGCCAGATCGCCCCTCCGACCCGCCTGCCACGCGGCGACGTCGGCGAACTGCACCGGCGCCGCCTCCGGCTCGGCCGCGGCCGGATCGGTCAGCAGGGCCCGGTACTGCGCGGTGATCTCGCCCAGCAGCACCCGCACCGACCAGCCGTCCGCGATCGCGTGGTGCAGGCTCACCCCCAGGACGTGCCGGTCGGGGCCCGTGCGGGTCAGCACCGCCTTCCACAGCGCCCGCCCGCCGCCCAGGTCCAGCGGGCGCGCCAGCTCGTCGGCCCAGTCGCCCTCGACCAACCCGGCACGTGGCTCGGGCGACACCACCTGCACCAGCTCCTCGTCCACCTCGCGCAGCACCGTGCGCAGGGCCTCGTGGCGCACCGCCGCCCGCCGCACCGCCTCGGCCAGCACACCGACGTCCAGCGCGCCGTCGACCTCCGCGGCCCCCGTGATGTGGTAGGCCCGGTTGGCGTCCGGGTCGAGCTGGCACAGCACCCACAACCGCTGCTGGCCCGCCGACGCGGGCAGCACCACCGAGCCGTCCGGGCCTGCGAC
>NZ_JBQGCX010000775.1:0-14182 GCF_052038725.1 Actinosynnema sp. | reverse complement strand
GGGGAACGAGGGGGGGCCCCCACCGCGGGGGGTGGGGCGGGCCCGCTCGACGTGCTCGTCGCGGGACTCGCTCCCGCTCCGGCCCGGCGCCCTGACCTGAGCGCCGGACCACGACGCCCTGGGGCGTCGCGCCGGGTCAGTGACCCAGATCAGCGACCCGGATCAGCGACCCGGATCAGCGCTCGGTCATCGGCACGAAGTCGCGCGCCGGGGAGCCGATGTAGATCTGCCGGGGGCGGCCGATCTTGGTGGCCGGGTCGTTGATCATCTCGCGCCAGTGGGCGATCCAGCCGGGGAGGCGGCCGAGCGCGAACAGCACCGTGAAGAACTTCGTCGGGAAGCCCATCGCCCGGTAGATCAGGCCGGTGTAGAAGTCCACGTTCGGGTACAGCTTGCGCTCGACGAAGTAGTCGTCGCTGAGCGCGGCCTCCTCCAGGGCCTTGGCGATGTCCAGCAGCTGGTCGTCGCCGCCGAGCTTGCCGAGGATGTCGTCGGCCGTGCGCTTGATGATCGCGGCGCGCGGGTCGTAGTTCTTGTAGACCCGGTGGCCGAAGCCCATCAGGCGGACGCCGTCCTCCTTGTTCTTGACCTTCTTCACGAACGAGGCGACGTCACCGCCCTCGTTGCGGATCTTCTCCAGCATCTCCAGCACGGCGCTGTTGGCGCCGCCGTGCAGCGGGCCGAACAGGGCGTTGATGCCCGCGGAGATGGAGGCGAAGAGGTTGGCCTCGGACGAGCCGACCAGGCGCACGGTGGACGTGGAGCAGTTCTGCTCGTGGTCCGCGTGCAGGATGAACAGCAGGTCGAGCGCCTTCACCAGGTCGGGGTCGACGTCGTACGGCTCGGCGGGGAAGCCGAACGTCATGCGCAGGAAGTTCTCCACCAGACCCAGGCTGTTGTCCGGGTACAGGAACGGCTGGCCCACGGACTTCTTGTAGGCGTAGGCCGCGATGGTGGGGACCTTGGCAAGCAGGCGGATGGTCGACATCTCGACCTGCTTGGCGTCGAACGGGTTCAGGCTGTCCTGGTAGAACGTGGACAGCGCGGACACCGCGGACGACAGCACCGGCATGGGGTGCGCGTCGCGCGGGAAGCCGTCGAAGAACCGCTTGAGGTCCTCGTGCAGCAGGGTGTGCCTGCTGATCTTGGAGGAGAAGTCGGCCAGCTGCGCCTCGGTCGGCAGCTCGCCGTTGATCAGCAGGTAGCTGACCTCCAGGAAGTTGGACTTCTCCGCGAGCTGCTCGATCGGGTAACCGCGGTAGCGCAGGATGCCGGCGTCGCCGTCGATGTAGGTGATCTCGGAGGAGCAGGACGCGGTGTTGACGAAGCCGCTGTCCAGGGTGACGAGGCCCGTCTTGGCCAGGAGCTTGCCGAGGTCGATGCCGGAGGCACCCTCGGTCGCCCGGACCAGCTGCATCTCGTGCTCTCCGCCGTCGTGGCGGAGCGCGACGGTACGGGGGTCGTTCGGCGCAGTCGTCGCGTCGGACATGCAGAGTCCCTCTCACGCTCGGTTCGGGGTGGCTCTCGCGCTGGTCGCGCACGACCGCAGCGCGGACGGTGGGTCGTCCGCTCCGCAGCACCACCCCGTTGGGGTCCTGACAGTTGGCGTCACGCTAGTCGGGGGTCGACCCGCTCCTCAGCCGCGGAGTGCACCGATTCCGCGAGGTGGGACCTGCATCACAAGGGATGCGCGGTTAGCTGGCGCGCATCCCCACCGTAACCCTTTTGCCCTGTTCCTCCACCGGACGGGAGGTGAGAGCTAGGTCATCTCCAGCTCGCGTTTGAACGGGGGCTCGGCCCCGGCCCGCGAGCAGGTGATGGCCGCGGCGGCGCCCGCGTAGGACAGCGCCCTGATCCACGACGCCCCGTCCAGACCGCGCACCGCCTCGGCGGACAGCGCGTCGTGGTCGTGCAGCCAGGCCAGCAGCGCGCCCTGCACGGTGTCACCGGCGCCGATCGTGTCGACCACCTGGACGGCCACCGGTGGGACGTGGATCACCTCGCCCGATCCGGTGAGAACGGCCAGCCCGTCGCCACCGCGGGTGAGCACCACCACGGCCGGGCCCTCGGACTGCCACTGCCGGGCGGCGGCGAGCACGTCGTCCTCGGGGAGGTCGGCGAGCCAGCGGGCGTCCTCGACGGACACCTTGAGCAGGCCGACGTCGGGCAGCCACGAGCGGAAGCGGGCCCGGTAGGCGTCGGCGTCCGGGATGAGGCTCGCGCGGATGTTCGGGTCCAGCGCGGTGAGCGCGCCGCGCGCGGACTCGCGGCGCAGGACGGCCTCGGAGGCGCTCGCGCCGGGCTCCAGGACCATCGACAGGGTGCCGAAGGACACCGCGCGCACGTCGTCCGGCAGGGGGCCGGGGTCGGCGACGAGCCGGTCGGCGGTGCCCTCCACGTAGAAGGT
The DNA here is from genome assembly GCF_052038725.1 of Actinosynnema sp. NCBI lineage: Bacteria > Bacillati > Actinomycetota > Actinomycetes > Pseudonocardiales > Pseudonocardiaceae > Actinosynnema > Actinosynnema sp. The sequence continues at coordinate 11,775 of NZ_JBQGCX010000775.1, read as the reverse complement.
GTACCGGGCGGACCCGTCGTCTGCGAGGCCGACGACCGCGAGGGTGGTCGGCTCGGGGCCGCGCGCCACCAGGTCGGTGGCCGCGCCCGAGGCGGTCAGCCGCTCCACGACCCGGTCGCCGAACAGGTCCTGCGAGACCCTGGACAGGAACGACACCGGAACGCCCAGCCTGCCGACGGCGACGGCCACGTTGAACGGCCCCCCGCCCAGGCGCGGGGCGAGGTTCCCCTCGGACGTGGGCACGAGGTCCACGAGGGCCTCACCAGCAACGACGATCAACCCTGGCTCCGTTCTCTGCGCAACCCGTCGAGCAGGAGTTCACCGAGGGCGGTGAACGCCTCCGCGTCCGTGACCCCGGCTCGCCGGGGCAGGACGCCCGTCTGGATGTTCTCGATCAGGACCCCGGCCATCTCGGCGATGAGCACGGCCTGGACGTCGCGGAACACCCCGTCCCGCACGCCCTCCTGGATGAACTCGCGCAGGCGCGCGGCGGCGGCGCGGGCGTTGCGCTCGTAGGTGCTGCGGGTGGGCGCGTAGTCGGCGACGTCCGCGAGGAAGCGGGCGCTGGCGCGGCGCAGCTCCTCGGCGGCGACCGCGAGGTAGGTGCCGACCTTGGCGGGCGCGTCCTTGAGGTCGGCCACGCGGCGCTCGATGTGCTCGGCGGCGCCCTTGAAGTAGCGGCGGACGACCCGGACGGCGAGCTGCTCCTTGCTGGCGGCGAGCGCGTAGAGCGTCGACTTGGAGCAGTGCAGCCGGGCGGCGAGGTCGTCGAGCGTGAAGTGCGCGAACCCCTCGGCGAGCACGAGCGACTCCAGCTTGCCGAGCAGGTCGACCTGCCTCGGCGTCAGCGGGCGTCCCACGATCGAGGTCATGAGCGGAACTCTTTCACACCACTGGCCTTAGTACTCTGGTACGTCCTACAGTACTGAGCAGAGTACCGAGCGGAGGTCGACGATGCCAGCCGAGCGGCTGCTGCCCACCACCGAGGCCGAGGACCTGATCGCGCTGGTCAGGGAGATCGCGCGGGACGAACTGACCCCCAAGGCGGGGCTGCACGAGGAGGAGGGCCGCTTCCCCAGGGACGTGTTCCGCCTGCTGGGAGGAGTGGGACTGCTGGGCCTGCCGTACCCCGAGGACTTCGGGGGGAGCGCCCAGCCGTACGAGGTGTACCTCCAGGCGCTGGAGGAGGTGGCCGCGGCCTGGATGTCGGTCGCCGTCGGCCTGTCCGTGCACGTGATGTCGTCGTACGCGCTGGTGAACTTCGGCACCCCGGAGCAGCGGGCGAAGTGGCTGCCGGACGCGCTCGGCGGTGAACTGCTAGGCGGGTACGCGCTGTCCGAGTCGCACGCCGGGTCGGACGCGGCGGCGCTGTCCACGCGGGCGGTGCGCGAGGGCGACGAGTACGTGGTGCGCGGCACGAAGGCGTGGATCACGCACGGCGGGGTGGCGGACTTCTACACCCTGATGGCCAGGACCGGCGAGCCCGGCGGGCGCGGGGTGAGCTGCTTCTTCGCGCCCGGCGAGCTGGACGGGCTGAGCGCGGCGGCCCCCGAGCGGAAGATGGGCCTGACCGGGTCGGTGACCGCGCAGCTCACGTTCGACGGGGCGCGGTTCGGCGCGGACCGGCTGATCGGGGCCGAGGGCGACGGGATGCGGATCGCGCTGAGCGCGCTCGACTCCGGGCGGCTGGGGATCGCGGCCTGCGCGGTCGGGCTGGCGCAGGCGGCGCTGGACGAGGCGGTGGCCTACGCGCGCGGCCGGAGCCAGTTCGGGCGGCCGATCATCGAGTTCCAGGGGCTGGAGTTCCTGCTCGCGGACATGGCCGCGGCGGTGGACTCGGCGCGGGCGACCTACCTGGACGCGGCGCGGCGGCGGGACCGGGGGCTGCCGTTCACCCGGCAGGCGGCGGTGGCGAAGCTGGTGTGCACGGACGCGGCCATGAAGGTGACCACGGACGCGGTGCAGGTGCTCGGCGGGGCCGGGTACACGCGGGACTTCCCGGTGGAGCGGTACATGCGCGAGGCGAAGGTGCTCCAGATCTTCGAGGGCACCAACCAGATCCAGCGCGTGGTGATCGGGCGGGCGCTGAGACATTCCTAGAAGCGGAGGCCTGAGTGCGCACCGGAAAAAGCGCCCGGTGCGCACTCACCGCTCCGCTTCACAAAGCGGGTCAGCTCTCCCGGTAGAACGGGTCGGCGACCTTGCCCTCGCCGTCCTCGTACGAGTAGACCTCGCGACCGCTGACGAACACCTTCGTGGCGCGGCTCATCACGTCGAGCGGGTCGCCGGACCAGATGACCACGTCGCCGTCCAGGCCGGGCTTGAGCGCGCCCACCCGGTCGTCCAGGCCGAGGATCTGGGCCGGGTTGGTGGTGATGGACTCCAGCGCGGTGGTCCGGTCCATGCCCTCCTTGACCGCGAGGGTGGCCTGGTGCACCAGGAAGTTGATCGGGATCACCGGGTGGTCGGTGGTGATGGCGACCTTGACGCCCGCGCGGGCCAGCACGCCGGGGGTGCGCAGGGTGCGCTGGCGCAGCTCGACCTTGGAGCGGGTGGTGAACAGCGGGCCGACGATGACCGGGACGCCGCGCTCGGCGATCAGGTCGGCGACGAGGTGGCCCTCGGTGCCGTGGTTGATCACGAGCCGGTAGCCGAACTCGTCGGCCAGGCGCAGGGCGGTGGCGATGTCGTCGGCGCGGTGGCAGTGCTGGCACCAGGGCAGCTCGCCGGACAGGACCTTGGCCAGCACCTCGTGGGTGGGGTTGCGGTCGAACGGGCCCTCGGCGGCGTCGCGCCTGGCGACGTAGTCCTGGGCGGCGGTGAACGCGTCGCGGATGACGGCGGCGACGCCCTGCCGGGTGGAGGGCAGCTTCTTCTGGTCGCCGTAGACGCGCTTGGGGTTCTCGCCGAGGGCGCTCTTCACGCTGATGGGCTCGCGCACGAGCATCTCGTCGGTGGTGCGGCCCCAGCACTTGATCGCGACGGTCTGACCGCCGATGGGGTTGCCGGAGCCGGGCTTGATGACGGCGGTGGTGACGCCGCCGGAGAGGGCGTCGGCGAAGCCCATGTCGGCCGGGTTGATGGCGTCCAGGGCGCGCAGGCGGGCGCCGTTGGGGTCGGTCATCTCGTTGGTGTCCTGGCCCGCCCAGCCCTCGGCCTCCTCGTGGACGCCGATGTGGCCGTGGGCCTCCACGAAGCCGGGCAGGACCCAGGACCCCCTCGCGTCCACGGTGGGCACGCCGTCGGGCACCTCCACCGAGGCGCCGACCGCGGCGATCTTCCCGTCGATGACCAGCACGGTCCCGTTCTCGATCGGCTCACCGATGACCGGGACGACGTGCCCACCCGTGATAGCGACGCTCATAGTTAGCCAAGCTAATGTTCTAGGCCAGCGGGCGCAAACCCCAGCGTCCGGCCCAGCTCTCGCCGGGGGCCAGCCAGAGCAGGTCGATGCCCGAGTTGAGGGCGTCCGGCGGGCACGTCATCGGCTCGATCGCGACCGCCCTGCCCCGGCCGGGGAAGTTGTCCGGGGTGTAGACCTGCACCCACTTGAAGTCCGGGTCGGCCCACACCTCGACGCCGCCGTCCGGGCCGCGCAACTGGTGCCGCACCAGGCCGTCGACCGGCTCGCAGCCGCCGAACGGGGTGTCCAGCTCGACGCCCTTGAGCAGGCGCGCGGCCCGGAAGTCGCTCTCGCCGGACACCGGGACGGCCGGGCCTGAGGGGATCATCCGCTCCGGGTCGAGCGGCAGCACGGTGGTGGCGGCCAGGGTGAGCGTGGACGTGTCGGTGCTGGACTTGCCCGCCCTCGGGTACGGGTGGGTGCCGACGCCGAACGGGGTGCGCGCGGAGCCGATGTTGTGCACGCCGTGCGAGACGGTCAGGCCCTCGTCGTCCAGGGCGTAGGTGATGGTGGTGCGCAGCGGCACCGGCCAGCCCCGGCCCTCGACGCCGACCTCCAGCGACACCAGGGACCCGGTGTGCTCGACGACGGTCCACTCGGCGTGCCGCACCAGGCCGTGGATGGCGTTGCCGCGCGCGGTCTCGCCGATCTCGAGCTGCTGCTCGGCCCCGTCGAGCACCCAGGTGCCACCGGCGGTGCGGTTGGGCCACGGCACGAGCACCGCGCCGCTGCCCATCGGCGGTTCGCCGTCGTACGTCTCGACGTACGGCACCCCGTCTACCTCGAAGGACTTCAGTCCGGCGCCAACCTTGGCGATGACGGCGCGCGCGCCGCCGTGGGCGATCTCCAGCATGGACCAACAGCGTACGCACGCGCGGCGGGTGCGCAGCGCCGCCACGACCGGGGGTGGGGGGGGGGTGCGGGCGGGTTCGGTCAGGTTGGGGCGGGTGGGGGAAATCGCTTTCCCGGTTCCCCGCGCTCCCGGCTACTTGCCGAGCTTGGCCGGGTCGACCTCGACGACGCCGTGGGCGACCCGGTTGATCAGCCACAGCACCAGGCCGGCGAGCAGCAGGTAGAGCGCGATCAGGTAGTCGGCGGACGGGCGACCGGACAGCGGGCTGGCCAGGTAGGCGCAGGTGAGCGCGCCGAGCACGGGCACGATCGTGGGGGCGCGGAAGTGCTCGTGGTCGGCGCGGTCCGCGCGCAGCACCAGGACGGCGACGTTGACGATGGCGAAGACGACCAGGAGCAGCAGCGCGGTGGTGCCGCCGAGCTTGGCGATGTCGGCGGTCAGGACGAGGGCGATCGCGACGCCGGTGGTGAACAGGACCGAGACCCAGGGGGTGCGGCGGGTGGGGTGCACGACGCCGAAGAACCTCGGGATGATCCGCTCGCCCGCCATGCCGTAGACGAGGCGGCTGGCCATCAGCATGTTGATCAGCGCGGAGTTGATGACGGCGAACAGGCCGATCAGGGAGAACACCCACAGCGGGAACGAGGGCGCGCCGACCTGGACCACCTTGAGCAGGGCGTTGCTGCCCGCGGCTGCGAGCTCGTCGGCGGGGATCAGCAGGGACGAGGTGACCGCGACCAGGACGTAGATCAGCGCGGCGACGCCCATGCCCCACAGGACCGCGCGCGGGAAGATGCGGACCGGGTCGCGGCACTCCTCGGCCATGTTGACCGAGTCCTCGAAGCCGACCATGGCGAAGAACGCGAGCGAGGTCGCCGAGGTGATCGCGATCAGCGCGGACTGGCCGGGGGCCGGGTCGATCCGCACCAGGCGGGACGGGTCGCCGTCGCCGGAGGCCACCGCGAGCGCGCCGATGGCGATGATGATCAGCAGGCCGGAGACCTCGATGCAGGTGAGCACGACGTTGGCCTTGACCGACTCGGAGACGCCGCGCAGGTTCACCACCGCGAGGCCGAGGATGAACAGCACCGCGACCAGGGACGCGGAGACGGTGACCGAGTCGGAGGAGAACTCGCGGAGCACGGACTGGAGGTAGGTGCGGCCGAACGCGAGCGCGGCCGAGGCGGCAGAGGTGATGCCGGAGCTCATCACGGCGAAGGCGACCATGAAGGTGAGGAACTGGACGCCGAACGCGCGGTGGGTGTAGAGCGCGGCGCCCGCGGCCTTGGGGTACTTGCCGACGAGTTCGAGGTAGCTGAACGCGGTGAGGAACGCGACGGCGAAGGCGATCAGGAACGGCAGCCAGAGGGCGCCGCCGATCTTGCCCGCGACGTTGCCGGTCAGCGCGTAGACGCCGGTGCCGAGGATGTCGCCGACGACGAAGAACAGCAGCAGCTTGGGGCCGATGGCCCGGTTCAGCTCGGGTTGAGCCGGTTGCGCGGGTTGAGCCGGTTGCGCGGGCTGCGCCGGCTGTTCGGGCCGCGCGGGTCGTTCGGGCCTGCCTGCCGATTCCCCCATGCCAGTTGAGTGTGCCCGGTCACAGTCGGTCCAAATGGGTGATAGTTGCGTCTTTTCGGGGAATATAGGTAGTGCCGGAGCGTGCGGGGTTGGATGGGGCCTACTCCGAACGGTCGGCATTCACCACTAGACGGTGAAGCGAACGGGTGCGTTCAGCGGCGACCCCGGTTCGCGCCGAACCCCGGCGGGTGGGTGCTTCACCCGCCGGGGTTCGTGCCGTTGGCGCGCATCAGCCGCGGGTGGACCTGCGGGTTGCGCGAGGGCTCGGACCAGGGAGGTGGGGGACGGGTCGCCGCCCGCCCCCCACCTCGTCCGGTTACCCCGTCAGCCGGGCGCCACGCGGTTCAGGCGAGCGATTCGCGCCACGCCGAGTGCAGCCGCGCGAACCTGCCCCGCTCCCCGATCAGCTCCTCGGGCGTCCCGTCCTCCACGACCCGGCCGCCGTCGACCACCAGCACCCGGTCCGCGATCAGGACCGTGGACAGCCGGTGGGCGATGATGAACGCCGTCCGGCTGGCCAGGACCGTCTCCAGCGCGGACTGCACGGTCCGCTCGGTCGGCACGTCCAGGCTCGACGTGGCCTCGTCCAGCACCAGCACCGCCGGATCGGCCAGGAACGCCCGCGCGAACGCCACCAGCTGCCGCTGCCCAGAGGACAACCGGCCGCCGCGCTTGCTCACGTCGGTGTCGTAGCCGTCGGGCAGCCCGCCGATGAAGCCGTGCGCGCCGACCGCGACCGCCGCCGCGACGACCTCCTCGCGGGTGGCGTCGGGGCGGCCGAGGGCGATGTTGTCGGCCACCGTGCCCTCGAACAGGAAGTTCTCCTGCGTCACCATCACCACGGCCCGGCGCAGGTCCGCGTCGGACACCGACCGCAGGTCGGCGCCGTCCAGCCACACCGCTCCCCCGGTCGGGTCGTAGAAGCGGGCGACCAGCTTGGCCAGCGTGGACTTGCCCGCGCCGGTCGCGCCGACCAGCGCCACGGTCTGCCCGGCCGGGACGCGCAGGTCGAACCTGGGCAGCACGAGCGAGTCGGAGGCCGGGTAGCGGAACTCGACGCCCTCGAACCGGACCTCCCCGCGCACCGGCCCCAGCGGGACCGGGTCGACCGGGTCGGGCACCGACGGGCGCTCCTCCAGCAGCCCGGACAGCTTCTCCAGCGCGGCGGTCGCGGCGGCGTAGGCGTTGGTGAACATGGCGATGTTGTCCATCGGGTCGTAGAACCGCCGCACGTAGAGCGTGAACGCGGCCAGCACGCCCAGCTCCAGGGTGCCGTCCGCGACCCGCCACGCGCCCCACGCCAGCAGGACGGCGAGCGAGATGTTGCCGATGGCGCGCACGGCCGAGGTGAACGTGGCGACCACGTTGAGCGCGGTGACGTTGGCGTCCCGGTAGGTGTTGTTGAGGTCGGCCATGATGCGCTCGTTGCGCGGCTCGCGGCGGAACGCCTGCACGGCGCGGATGCCGTTCATGGTCTCCACCAGCTGCACGACGACCTTGGCGATCGAACCGGTGGTGCCCCGGTAGGCCGCCGCCGAGCGGGCCTGGAACCAGCGGACCAGCAGCACCAGCGGCAGGAACCCGGACAGCACGAACAGCGCCATCGGCACGTCCAGCGCGAACAGCACGACGCTGATCGCGAACACCGACAGCATCGCGTTGAAGAACCCGTCGAGGCCCTCGTCGAGCAGGTTCTGCAGCGAGTCGACGTCGTTGGTCATCCGGGAGATGACCTTGCCGGAGGTGTAGCGCTCGTGGAAGGACACCGACAGCCGCTGGACGTGCCGGAACACCCGCAGGCGCAGGTCGAGCAGCACGTCCTGGCCGATGCGGCCGATGAGCCGCACGAACGCGTAGCGCAGGACGGTGGCGGCCAGGCCGGACGCGGCGTAGCCGCCGACGCACCAGGCGAGGGTGGCCGGGTCGCCGTCGAGGGCGGCCGGGACGCCCCGGTCGATCGCGGCGGCGATCAGCAGCGGGCCCGCGAGCAGGACCAGGTTCTCCACGACCATCAGGACGAGCGAGAGGGCGACCAGGCCGGCGTGGGGGCGGAGCAGGGATCCGAGGAGGCGGCGGGAGCGGGCGCGCAGGCGGGTGCCGGTGGTGCGGTCGGGGTCGTCGACCTCCTCGGCTGCCACGCCGCGCCAGCCGTCGGCGGAGGGGGTGGGGGTGGGGGTGTCCTGCGTGGGGGTGGTCGGGCCCTGCGGGGTGGTGGGGTCTTTCGGGCCGTTTCCGGTCGCGGCGCTCACACCCGCACCTCCTCGTCCTCGTCGGCCAGGGTCGACAGCAGGTGGCGGTACTCGGCGTTGCCCGCGAGCAGCTCGCGGTGCGTGCCGGTCGCGGTGATCCGGCCGCCGGAGAGGACGGCCACCCGGTCGGCGAGCTGCACGGTGCTCGACCGGTGCGCGACGACCAGCGCCGTCACGTCGCGCAGCACGCGCCGCAGCGCGGCCTCCACCTCGGCCTCGGTGTGCACGTCCAGCGCGGACAGCGGGTCGTCCAGCACCAGCACCGCCGGTCTGCCCGCGACCGCGCGGGCCAGCGCGAGCCGCTGCCGCTGGCCGCCGGACAGGGACAGGCCCTGCTCGCCGATGCGGGTGTCCGGGCCCCACGGGAGGGCGTCGACGAACTCCTCGGCGCGCGCCACCCGCAGCGCCTCGCGCACCGCGTGCGGCGAGGCGTCACCGCCGCCGAGGCCGACGTTCTCGGTGACGCTGGCGGAGAACAGCACCGGCTCCTCGAACGCGGTGCCGACGACCCGGCGCAGCTCGGCCAGGTCCAGCTCGCGCACGTCGACCCCGTCCAGGGTGACCCGGCCGCCGGTGACGTCGGCGAGCCTGGGCACCAGCGCGGTCAGCGCGGTCTTGCCGGACCCGGTCGCGCCGACGAGCGCGACGGTCTCGCCGGGGCGCACCTCCAGGTCGACGCCGCGCAGCACCTCGTCGCCCGAGCCGGGGTGGCCGAAGCGGACGCCCTCGAAGCGCAGGTGCCCGCGCACCGGCGCGGCCAGAGGTCGTGGAGCGGCGGGCGAGGTGATCGCGACCGGTTCGTCGAGCACCTCGAAGTAGCGGTCGACGGCCGCCGCGGTCTGGTTGGTCTCGGACAACAACCACCCGATCGAGTCGACCGGCCAGCGCAGGTAGGCGCTGACCGCGATGGCGGCGATGAGGGTGCCCGCGGTCATCGTGCCGGAGGTGATGCCGAACGCGCCCACGGCGAGCTGGCCCGCGATGGACAGCTCGGGCAGCACCAGCAGCGCCGCCCACAGCGCGGCGAACACCCGGACCTTGACCAGCTCGGTGCCGCGCAGCTCGCGGGCCTGGCGCTGGAACCGGGCGGCCAGGTGCGGGCCCCGGCCGAACGCCTTGAGCACCCGGATGCCCAGCACGGACTCCTCGACCGTGGTGGTGAGGTCGCCGACCTGGTCCTGGGAGAGGCGGGCGGCGACCTTGTAGCGGGTCTCGAACAGGTAGGACAGGGCGATCAGTGGCAGGGTGGACAGCAGCGCCACCAGGCCGAGCAGCGGCGACAGCCAGAACAGCACGCCGAGGCCGATGACGATGACGGTGGTGTTGACCAGCAGGAACACCAGCACGAACGCGACGAACCGGCGCACGGTGGTGAGGTCGCTGGTGGCGCGGGAGAGCAGCTGCCCGGACTGCCAGCGGTCGTGGAAGGCGACCGGGAGCGCCTGGAGGCGGGTGTAGAGGTCGGTGCGCATGGCCAGCTCGACGGTCGAGGCGGGGCGGGCGATGACCTTGCGGCGGGTGTAGAAGAGCAGGGCCTCGGCGAGGCCGAGCGCCAGGACGAGGCCGATCAGCCAGGGGAGGGCGGACGAGTCGCGGTGCGCGATCGGGCCGTCGACGACCCGCTGGGTGACCAGCGGGATGCCGAGCCCGCACAGCATGGCGAGCACGGCGGCCCCGGTGCTGACGGCTACCTGGTTCTTGACGGGGCGCAGGTACGGCCACAGCCTGCGCAGGGTCGCGGCCGTGGAAGTACGTTGGTCGTTCACGAGTTCCCCCTCGGGTCCGCTTCGACAGTACGAAGGCGGGCCTGCCGGTGGCATCCGGTTTTTCACCACCGAGGGTGCGGGCTCCAGTGCGCTGGAGGTCAACCGTGGAGATCGGTTTCCTGCTTTCCGAACCGGCGATGGCGTTCCCGGCGGGGAGGTTGATGGCGGTTCGGGGTGGGCGGTTGAGCGTGCTCGCGCCGGACGGGTGGCGGCCGGTTCCGGGGCGGAGGCCGGACGGGGCGCGGCCGGTCAGCCGGGAGGGGGCGGTGGAGTGGTGCGCTCGGGAGGGGCGGGACGTGGGGGTGCTGGATCTGGTTCCGGGGCCTGGGGATGGGGGTGGGGACCGGAGTGGGAGTGGGGACCGGAGTGGGAGTGGGGACCGGGGTGGGAGTGGGGACCGGGGTGGGGGTGGCGTGCGATGACCCCGGCTCCGGGCGGGGGTCCGCGCCGGAAGCCGGGGTCAGGGGTTGGTTTTTTTGGGGGGTCAGGCCGAGCGGGAGCGCATCAGCATCGTGGGGATGGTGAGCAGGCCGGCCAGGGCGTAGCTGAGGCCGGCGAGGATCGCGAGGACGACCCACTGGTCGCCCGTTCCGGCTAGCAGGTTCGGCATGTCGAAGTAGTGGGCGACGGCGAGGACCACCGGGCCGAGGAGCACGATCGGCCACGCGGGGCGGACGCCGAGGAGCCAGAGCAGCGGGCCCGCGAGGAGCGCGCTGGCGACCAGGGCCAGGGGGAGGCCGACGAAGAGCAGGAGCAGGAAGTCGGGGAGGGACGCGGAGGCCTCGCCCAGGGCGCGGTGCAGCAGGCCCGCCTGGTGGGCGGCGATCCAGGCCGCGCAGAGGCCTGCGCCCACGACGCCGGAGAGGACGACGCGCAGCAGCGCGGAGAACGCGAAACCGCCCGCTCGGGAGCCGCGCTCCCGGATGGTCGGGCGGGGGCGGGCGTCGACCGGGGTGCTGTGGGCCGAGGTGACTTCCTCGGTGGGGGTGGGTGTGGGGGGTGGGGTGGACGTGGTGGGTTGGGGCGAGGTGGTCTCGCTCACCGGGGTGTCCTCCGTTCGGGGGGTGTCCGTGGCGCGGCGCAACCGGAACCTGTGCGTGAAGCTGTCCGTGGAACCGGCCGCCTCCAGGCGGCTGGCCTCAGCCACGGGCCGCGGTGTGGACGACGGGGCGGCGTGCGGTCACCGGTGAGGCGAGGACGAAGCCGACGGCGCTGGTGAGCAGCACGTCGCCGGGGATCTCGAACCACACGGTGAGCAGGGCGAGCGCGGCGGCGAAGGCCACGCTGACGGCGGCCGTGCCCAGCGGGCGGCCGACGTGGGCCGCCGCGAACACGGCCCAGGAGATGAGGACGGCGGCGATCAGGCCGACCGGGATCATCACCAGGTAGAGCTCCAGGCAGCCCCAGTCCTCCTGGGTGCAGACACGACCGGAGACGATCCGGTCGCGCAGCCACATCCACGCGGCACCGAGACCCGCGCCCAGCGCGGCGCCGACCACCACTCGACCAAGCATGGGGACGGGGTTGCCCGAACGAGTGAGGGCGCAAACCCGATGTTGATCAATGGGGGAGGTGGGGGGTGGGAGTGGGGATCAAGTGCAAGAGCTGAAGGGCACGCCTCGCCGGCGGGGCAGACCTCCAAAAAAGAGGGGGACGGGCTCTGCCGGCCGGTGACCGTTGGTGTGGTGGTGCGGTTTACCACTGCGGTGGGCGGGGTCCCTCTTCTCCGTTTGGCCTCCTTTCAGGCAAGCACGCTCGTCAAGACGCCGTTGGGCACCCCGGTCTGCCGGGCAGTGCGGCGGCATCTTGACAAGCGTGCTCGGGCTTCGCCAGGCCAAACGGAGAAGAGGGACGCGGGATGGCTGGCTGCGGGCTCGCTGCGCTCGCCCCGCAGCCCGCGAAGCGGTCAGCCTGCGAACTGCTGTG
>NZ_JBQGCX010000774.1:0-1892 GCF_052038725.1 Actinosynnema sp. | reverse complement strand
GCTGCTCGCCCGGCGCGGGTGGCGCGTGCTGCTGCTGGACCGGGCGGAGTTCCCCTCCGACACCATGTCCACGCTCTACGTGCACCAGCCCGGCGTGGCGCTGCTGCGGCGGTGGGGCCTGCTGGACGCGGTGATCGCCTCGGGCGCGCCCGCGCTGGACACCGTGCGCTACCGCGTCGAGGACGTGGACCTGGCCGCCCCAGCCCCGGAGGGGCCGGGGTACGGGCCGCGCCGCCGAGTGCTGGACTCGATCCTGGTGGAGGCGGCCGTGGCCGCGGGCGCCGAGTTCGCCGACCGCAGCACCGTCGTGGACCTGCTGCGCGAGGGCGACCGGGTGGCGGGCGTGCGCTTCCGGGGCCCGGACGGCCGGGAGCGGCGGGCCCGCGCCCGGCTCGTGGTCGGCGCGGACGGGATGCGCTCCAGGGTCGCGGAGCTGGCCGGGGCCGCCACGACCGCCGAGGACCCGCGCCTGAGCTGCGTCTACTACTCGCGCTGGGCGGGCCTGGACACCGGCTTCGGCTTCCACGAGCGCACCGGCCGCTGGATCGCCACGATCCCCACCAACGACGGCGAGACCATGGTCGCCACCTACTTCCCGCAGTCCCGGTTCGACGAGGTCCGCGCCGACGCGCGCGCCGCGCACCTGGACGCGCTGGCCACCACCGCGCCCTCGGTGGCCGCGCAGCTGGAGGGCGGCGAGCAGGTCGGCAGGCTGGTGGGCACCGGCGACCAGCGCAACTTCTTCCGCGAGGCGACGGGCCCCGGCTGGGCGCTGGTCGGCGACGCGGGCCACCACCTGGACACCATCACCGCGCGCGGCATCACCAACGCGTTCACCCAGGCGGACCTGCTCGCCGGGTCGGTGGGCGACGCGCCCGGCGACCAGGCAGCGCTGGACGGGTTCGCCGCGCGCCGCGACGAGGCCATGGTCGACGGCTACCAGGCGACGCTGGCGCTGGCCCGCCTGGAGGTCACCCCCGCGCGGCTGGCGCTGCTGCGGGCGGTGGCGCGCAGGCCCGAGTGGACGCGCGACTACTTCGCCGTGGTCGCCGGGCTCATGCCGATGGAGGACCTGCTGGACGGGGAGCTGCTCGACCTGATCTGACCGGCGTGGTCAGCCGAACCGGGGAGGCGGATCGATGTGGCTGCGGTAGTGCAGGGGGCGGACGCGCCGCGCGACGTGGTCGGGGTCGGGTTCGGCCCGTCGAACCTGGCGCTCGCGGTGGCGCTGGCGGAGCGGGACGGGCCGTCCTCGGCGTTCTTCGAGCGCCAGCCCCGCTTCGGCTGGCACCGGGGGATGCTGATCGACGGGGCGACGATGCAGGTGTCGTTCCTCAAGGACCTGGTGTCCATGCGCAACCCGACCTCGCCGCACAGCTTCGTGTCGTACCTGCACGCCAGGGGCAGGATGCCGGAGTTCGTCAACGCCAAGACGCTGTACCCGCTGCGGGTGGAGTTCCACGACTACCTGGAGTGGGTGGCCGGGCACTTCGCCGACTCGGTGTCCTACGGCAGCGAGATCACCGCGCTGGAGCCGGTCGCCGAGGGCGGCGTGGTCGGGCACCTGGACGTGGTGGCGCGCCGCGACGGGCGGACCACGACCACGCGGGCCCGCAACGTGGTCGTCGCCACCGGCCTGGAGCCCCGGCTGCCCGACGGCGTGAGCGGGGGCGAGCGGGTGTGGCACAGCGGGGAGCTGCTGCACCGGGTGCCCTGGCTGCGGGAGCGGCGGGTGCGCAAGGTGGTGGTGGTCGGCGCGGGGCAGAGCGCCGCCGAGGTCACCGAGTACCTGCACCGGACGCTGCCGGGCGCGGAGGTCGTCGCGGTGTTCTCCCGCTTCGGCTACAGCGTCGCCGACGACACCCCGTTCGTGAACGAGGTGTTCGACCCGG
>NZ_JBQGCX010000773.1:0-1879 GCF_052038725.1 Actinosynnema sp. | reverse complement strand
CCGTCTCGGCCAGGTGCGGCGAGCACACCACGTACGCCACCACGCCGCCGGGCCGCACCAGCTCCAGCGCGGAGGTGAGCAGCTCGCGCTGGAGCTTGGCCAGGCCCGCCACGTCGGACGGCTGGCGGCGCCACCGGGCCTCCGGGCGGCGGCGCAGCGCGCCCAGGCCCGTGCAGGGGGCGTCGACCAGGACGCGGTCGTAGCCGCCGTCCAGGCCGGGGTCGCGGCCGTCCGCGACGCGCACGTCCCCCGGAAGGCCGATGGTGGCCTTGCGGATCAGCTCGGCGCGGTGCGGGGTCTTCTCGACCGCGTCCAGGGTCGCGTCCGACAGCGCGGCCAGCGCGCCGAGCAGCGCGGCCTTGCCGCCGGGACCGGCGCACAGGTCCAGCCAGCGCTCGTCCGGGCCCTCCAGCGGGGCCCTGGTGAGCGCGAGCGCGCACAGCTGGCTGCCCTCGTCCTGCACGGCGGCCAGGCGCTCGCGCACCACGTCCAGGTCGGCCGGGTCGCCGCCGTCGGCCAGGTGCACGCCGTACGGCGAGTACGGGGCGAGGTCGCCGCCGGTGATGGCGGCCAGCTCGTCCGCGCTGATCTCGCCCGGTCGGGCGATCAGGTGCACGATCGGGCGGGTGTCGTCGGCGGCCAGCGCGGCGCGCAGCGGCTCGCCCCGGCTGCCCAGTGCCTCGGCGAAGGCCTGCGCGACCCAGCGCGGGTGCGCGGTCGACATGGCCAGGTAGCCGATCGGGTCGCTCTCCTCGTCGGGGGCGACCTCGTCGATCCAGCCCGCCTCGTCCTGGCCGGTCACCCGGCGCAGCACGGCGTTCGCGAAGCCCGCCGCGCCCGAGCCCCGGTCGGCGCGCACCCGGTCGACCGTGGAGGCCACGGCCGCGTGCGCGGGCACGCGGGTGCGCAGCAGCTGGTAGGCGCCCAGGCGCAGGGCGTCCAGGACGGCGTCGTCGATCTCGGCGAGCGGGCGGTCCGAGCAGGCCGCGAGGACCGCGTCGAGCAGGCCCTGCGCGCGGGCCGTGCCGTAGGCCAGCTCGGTGGCGAGGGCGGCGTCGCGGCCGGTGATGCGGCGCTCGCGCAGCAGGCCGGGCAGCACCAGGTTGGCGTAGGCGTCGCGCTTGGTGACCGCGCGCAGGGTGTCCAGCGCGGCCCGGCGGGCCGGGTCCTCCTGCGGCGGGCGCTCGGGGCCGGGGTTGCGCTTGGGCGGGTGCGGGCGGCGCGGCCGGGAGGGCCGGGACGACCGGGGGGACGAGGTGTTGCCGTTCATGAGATGCGCTCTCCAGGCTCGATGCGGACGCCGCGCGCCCAGTCCGTTGCGGCCATCCGCTTCTTGCCCTGCGCCTGCACCTCGCCCAGCCGCACGGGGTGCGTGGCGGTGCCGACGAGGACGCGCTTGCGCTCGACCTTGATCTGTCCGGGGGCCAGCGGCTCCGCGGGGTCCTCCACCGGGGTGACGGGCCCCAGCTTGAGCCGCTCACCCCGGAACTCGGCCCACGCGCCCGGCTCGGGGGTGACCGCGCGGGCCAGCCGGTCGAGCGCGGTGGCGGGGGTGGTGAAGTCCAGGCGGGCGTCGTCCACGCCGATCTTGGGCGCGTGGGAGACGCCCTCGGGGGACTGCTCGACGGCGCGCAGCGTGCCGTCCTCGATGCCGTCGACGGTGGACAGGAGCAGGCGCGCGCCGGACTCGGCGAGGCGGCCCAGCAGGTCGCCGGAGGTGTCGCGCTCGCCGACGCGCTCGGTGACGACGCCGAACACCGGGCCCGCGTCGAGCTCCTTCACGATGCGGAAGGTGGAGGCTCCGGTGATGTCGTCGCCGTGCCGCACCGCGGCCTGCACCGGGGCCGCGCCGCGCCAGGCGGGCAGCAGGGAGAAGTGC
>NZ_JBQGCX010000772.1:0-2328 GCF_052038725.1 Actinosynnema sp. | reverse complement strand
GGGGCCCCCACCCGGCCCGCGGGCGGGGGGCGCCCCCCGCCCCCCCCCCCCCCCGCCCCGCCCCCCCCCGGGCGCCGGGCCCCGGGGGCCCCCGCCCCCGAGCTCGGGTCAGCAGCCGGGCGTGTCGCCGCCCTTGGCCAGCGCCTCCAGCGAGGTCACGGCGTCCTGCAGGTTCTTGACCCGGATCAGCCTGAGCCCGTCGGGGGCGTTCTGCCTGGCCTCCTCGCAGTTGCCGTCGGGCACGAGGACCGCCTCGGCGCCGCCCTCGCGCGCGGCGACCATCTTGAACGGGATGCCGCCGATGCGGCCGACCTCGCCGGTCTGGGTGATCTCGCCGGTGCCCGCGACGTGCTTGCCGCCGTTGAGCTCGCCGGGGGTCAGCTTGTCCACGATGGACAGCGCGAACATCAGGCCCGCGGAGGGGCCGCCGACGTCGGACAGGCTGATGGTGACGTCGAACGGGACGTCGGCGCGGTCGGCGGGGACCATGCCGAGGAAGCCGGTCTCGCGGTCCCCGGCCTGGGCGAGGGTGACGCGGGCGGTCTTGCGCTCGCCGTCGCGCAGGACGACGAGGTCGACCTGGTCGCCGGGCTTGGTGGACTCCAGCGCGGGCCGCACCTGGTCGGCGGCGGTGATCTGCCTGCCGTTGACCTCGACGAGCTGGTCGTCGGGCTGGAGGGCGGCGTCGGCCGGGGTGCCCTTGGTGATCTCGGCGACGAGGACCTTCTTGGGGTAGCCGAGGTAGCTGAGCGCCGCGACCTCGGCGCTGCTCTGCGAGTCCTCGAACGCGCGGGTGTTCTCGTCGCGGACCTGCTGCTCGGACTCGCCGGGGCGGAAGAACTCCTCGCGCGGGGCGAGCGCGTACCGGCCGCTGAGCCAGAGGCCGAGCGCGCCGAACAGGGACACGTCGTCGGTGAGCGAGACCGTGGTCATGGTGAGCGTGCCGCCGGTCGGGAACGTCTCCTGGCCGTCGACGGACACGACCTGGCGGCCACCCGCCTCGCCGAGGGTGTCGTAGGTGGGGCCGGGGCCCAGCGCGACGTACGGGACGCGGGCGAAACCGCCGAGCAGGCCGAGCGCGAGCACGAGCACGAGGCTGATCACGAGCGTCCACGTGCGCCTGGTCAGGCCGGTCCGGCGCGGGGGCAGCGGGGCGCCGGGCGCCGGTGGCGGCGGTGGCGGCGCTGGGGCCTCCTCGACCGGCGGGCGGTCGGCTTGGAGGGTCTCCTCGGGCGCGCTGTCGTGTCCGGTGTCGCTGCGCTCGCTCACCGCCCCAGCGTACGGGCACCGCGCTCGCCCTCCGCGAACCGGCACCGCGCGGCACGCCGGGCCCGCGTACCGTGGTGGTATGAGTGACCTGCCCTTCGGGTTCAGCCCGCAGGACCCGGATGACCGAGGCCGCAAACCCGAGGACCAGGGGGGCGCGGGCAACCCCTTCGACTTCAACCAGCTCGGCGCGATGCTCAGCCAGCTCGGCGCGATGTTCAGCAACGCGAGCAGCGCGCAGGGGCCGGTGAACTACGACCTGGCCAAGCAGATCGCCTTCCAGCAGCTCGCGGGCAAGGGCGGTTCGGTCGGGTTCGGACCCGACCAGGGCAGCGCCGTGTCCGACGCGGTGCACCTGGCCGAGATGTGGCTGGACCCGGCGACGGCGCTGCCGTCGGCGAGCCGCGTGGTGCAGAGCTGGACCGCGCGCGAGTGGGTCGAGCGCACCCTGCCGACGTGGCAGCGGTTGTGCGACCCGGTGGCGCAGCGCGTGTCCGGCGCGTGGGTCGAGGCGATGCCCGAGGAGGCGAAGCAGGCCGCGGGGCCGCTGCTGTCCATGCTCGGGCAGATGGGCGGGATGGCGTTCGGCTCGCAGCTGGGCGGCGCGCTGGCGCAGCTCGGCTCCGAGGTGCTGACCTCGTCCGAGGTGGGGCTGCCGCTGGGGCCCGAGGGCACGGCGGCGCTGCTGCCCGCGAACATCGAGAAGTTCACCGAGGGCCTGGAGCGGCCCTCCAGCGAGGTGCTGGTCTTCCTCGCCACCCGCGAGGCGGCGCACCAGCGGCTGTTCAGCCACGTCCCGTGGCTGCGGCAGCGGCTGCTGGACACGGTGGAGGAGTTCGCCAAGGGCATCACCGTCGACACCTCCGCGCTGGAGCAGCTGGCGGGCCAGGTCGACCCGGCCAACCCGGCGAGCTTCGAGGAGGCGATGAAGTCCGGGATGCTGGAGCCGCAGACCACCGAGGAGCAGAAGGCCGCGCGGGCGCGCCTGGAGACGCTGCGCGCGCGGGTCGAGGGCTGGGTGGACGTGGTGGTCGCCGAGGCCGTGGGCGAGCGGCTGCCCGG
>NZ_JBQGCX010000771.1:0-2670 GCF_052038725.1 Actinosynnema sp. | reverse complement strand
GCGCACCAGCGTGTGCTCGCGCCCCACCTCGGACACCAGCTGGATCTCCGCCGCCGACAGGTCGATGTTGCTGGGCAGCAGGTGCATGTTGTCCACCGGCGTGCCCATGATCACGTCCTGGACGCCGACGTCCCGCTCCATGATCACGTTGTAGATCGTCTGGTCGAGCTGGTGCGGGTGCACGCCCAGCCCCACCGACAGCGCGCCCTGGGGGTCGAAGTCGACCAGCAGCACCCGGCGGCCGTGCTCGGCGAGCGAGGCGCCCAGGTTGATCGCCGAGGTGGTCTTGCCCACCCCGCCCTTCTGGTTGCAGATGGCCAGGATCTTCGCCGGTCCGTGGTGGACCAGCTCGGGCGGGTCGGCCACGAACCGCAGCGGCCTGCCGGTCGGCCCGATCTCGCCGACGGCCTGGTCAGGGACCTCTTCCTCCAGCGGCGCGGCGTGCGGGGCCAGGCTCAGGTCCACCGATGCTTTCCGCACACCGGTTCGCGGTGGTCGCGCGGGGTGCTCCCCCTCGCCCACCTGCTCCGGTGACGACATCTCTCCCCGACTCCTAGTTCTCTCCCTGGGCGAAGCCTAAGTGCCCAGGTGGTCAGCGGCAACGCGCCTCGCCGGGCGCGCGGGAACCCGGTTCACCCGGCCACCGGTTCCCGGTCGCGCCCCCTCGACGCGGCGGCCAGCACCACGTCCAGCAGTCCGGGGAACAACCGGTCGAGGTCGTCGCGGCGCAGCGACACCCAGCGCTGGTTGCCGCAGGCCCGCGTCCTGGTCAGCCCCGCCTCGCGCAGCACCCGCAGGTGCTGGGACAGGGTCGACTTCGCCACCTCGACGCTCAGCCCCCCGCACAGCCGCTCGCCCTCGGCCTCGATCTGCCGCACGACGGCGAGCCTGGTCGGGTCGCTCAGCGCGTGCAGCACCGAGCCCAGTTCGATGTCGGAGCGCTCGGGCTCCGGAAGCCCCACCACGACAACCCCCTCCCCCATCGCGGTCACCCGGCAGACACGGTACGCGCGGCGGCCCCCGGCGAGGGCGGGCCGCCACCCCTCTCCTGAAAGGGCAACGATCCTGCGGCGCGGTGGTTCCGCGAACCAGCGCGATTCCGCGCGGGACGGCCACCGCCCCGGCGCGCTCACCCGGTGGCCCTGGGGTGGGCCGTCGCGTACACCTCCCGCAGCGTGGTCACCGTGACCAGCGTGTACACCTGCGTCGTGGTCACGGAGGCGTGCCCGAGCAGCTCCTGCACCACGCGCACGTCCGCGCCCGCCTCCAGCAGGTGCGTGGCGAACGAGTGCCGCAGCGTGTGCGGGGACACCTCGGCGGCCACGCCCGCCCGCTCGGCGGCGGTCTTGAGCGCCTGCCACGCGCTCTGCCTGCTGAGCCGCCCGCCCCTGGCGTTGAGGAACAGCGCGGGCCCGCCGCGCTTGGCCAGCACCGGCCGCGCCCGCACCAGGTACGCCTCCACGGCCGCGAGCGCGGGCCGCCCCACGGGGACGACGCGCTGCTTGCCGCCCTTGCCGTCGAGCAGCGCGGTGCGCTCGGCCGCGTCGACGTCGTCCACGTCGAGCCCGACCACCTCGGAGATGCGCGCGCCGGTCGAGTAGAGCAGCTCCAGCAGCGCCCGGTCGCGCAGCGCGGCCGGGGTGTCCCCCGCGGTGTCGAGCAGCCGCAGCACGTCGGCGACGGGCAGCGCCTTGGGCAGCCTGCGCGGCGCGGCGGGCGGCTGCACGTCCTTGGCCGGGTCGCGGGCGGTGAGCCCCTCGCGGTGCGCGAAGCGGTGCAGCCCGCGCACGGCGACGAGGGTCCGCGCGGCCGACGAGGCGGCGAGGCCGCTCTCCCGCAGCCCGGCCAGGAAGTCGCCGACGACGGCCTCGGTGACCGCGTCCAGCCCTAGACCGGCGGCCTCCAGGTGCGCGAGGTAGCGCCGCAGGTCGCGGGTGTAGGAGTCGAGGGTGTTGCGGGCGGCGCCGCGCTCGACCGCCAGGTGGTCCAGGTAGGCGGTGACCGCGTCGGCGGGGGTCACGCCGGGCACGGCTCCCCCGCTGGTCCCACGAAGATCGGCACGTTCGCACAGTACGGCCCTCTTCGGCACTCCGCTCGGATACCGTTGCGGTGTGTCAGAACCCCACCGCCTCCGCATCGGCACCCAGCAGCGCGAGGAAGCGATCTCCGCGCTGAACGAGCACTTCGCGGCGGGCAGGTTGGAGATAGCCGAGTACGAGCAGCGCGTGGGCGCGGCGACGGCGGCGCAGACCGTCCAGGACCTGGCCGAGCTGTTCCAGGACCTGCCGGTGCCGCACCCGCCGTTCCTGCCGCCCGCCCTCGGCTACGGCCAGCCGACCCCGCCGCCGTTCCAGGCGCACCAGAGCGCGGTGCTGCCGCACGAGCCCCCTCCCGCGCAGTTCGGGACGCCCATCTACGTGACGCCGCCGTACGGCGTGCCGCCCGCCGCGTACGCGCCGTACGGCGTGGACCCGGTCTCGGGGGCGCCGCTGTCGGACAAGTCCAAGATGGTCGCGGGCGTGCTCCAGGTCCTGCTGGGCTACTTCGGCGTCGGCCGCTTCTACACCGGCGACTACGGCATCGCGATCGCCCAGCTGCTGACCTGCGGCGGCGCGGGCATCTGGAGCTTCATCGACGGCATCATCCTGCTCATCGGCGGCGGCACCGACG
>NZ_JBQGCX010000770.1:0-1743 GCF_052038725.1 Actinosynnema sp. | reverse complement strand
TCGTGCCTGAGTCGCTGCGTGCGCTCCTCACCGAGGCCCTGCCCCTGCTGCTGGGCCTGCCGCTGCTGGCCGCCGGCGCCACGGTCCTCATGCGCTCGGTCGTGGCCCGCCGCGTGGTGGGCCTGGCGACCGCGGCGCTGGTCCTGGTCTACGCGGGCCTGCTGCTGTGGGCCACCAGCGACGGCAGCGTCCTGGCCGAGCAGGTCTCGGGCTGGCCGGCCGGGGTGTCGATCACGTTCGCCGCCGACACGTTCACCGGGCTCATGGTCGCGGTGGCGGCGCTGCTGGTGCTCGTGGGCTCCTGGTACGCCATCCGCTCCGGCGACGACACCGACCTGCACTTCGTGCCGCTGGTCCTCGTCATGTCCGGCGGGGTCTACGGCGCGTTCGCCACCGCGGACCTGTTCAACCTGTTCGTCATGGTCGAGGTCGCCCTCATCCCCTCCTACGTGCTGCTCACCCGCTCCGGGCGCCCCGGTGCGGTCGCGGCCGGGCGGGTGTACCTCACGGTCAACCTGCTGGTCTCCACCGTGCTGCTCACCGGCATCGCCCTGCTGTACGGGGTGACGGGCACCGTCAACCTCGGCCAGCTCGCCGGGGCCGCGGCCGAGAGCACCTCGGCCGCCGTGGCCGGCGCGGTCGTGCTGGTGGCGCTGGCCGGCAAGGCCGCGCTGGTGCCGGTGCACTCCTGGCTGCCCCGCACCTACCCCCACGCCTCGACCGCGGTCAACGCGATGATCTCCGGGCTGCTCACCAAGATCGGCGTGTACGGGCTGTTCCGCGTGTACTCCGTCGTCTACGACGGCGACTCCCGCTGGGCCCTGGTCGCGCAGGTCGTGCTCGTCGCGACCATGACGATCGGGGTGCTGGGCGCGCTGGGGGAGACCTCGGTGCGCGCGGTCCTCGCCTTCCACATGGTGAGCCAGGTCGGCTACATCCTGCTCGGGCTCGGGTTCTTCGGGGTGGTGGGCCTCGCGGCGGGCATCTTCTACCTCGTCCACCACATCATCGTGAAGGCCGCCCTGTTCTTCGTGGTCGGTGCGGTCGAGGAGACCCGCGGCACCGGTGACCTCAAGCGCCTGGGCGGGGTGGCCCGCAAGGAGCCCCTCCTGGCCTTCGCGTTCCTGGGTGCGGCGCTGTCGCTGACCGGCATCCCGCCGTTCTCCGGGTTCGTCGCCAAGTACTCCCTCATCCGCGGTGCGGTCGAGGAGGGCGCGCTGGTCGCCGCGGGCTTCGCCCTCGTCGTCAGCGTCTTCACCCTGCTGTCGATGATGAAGCTGTGGAACGGCGTGTTCTGGGGCAAGGACCCCGCCGCCGACCGGGCCGCCGAGCGCCCCCGCGCGGCCGACGGCCAGGAGCCCGCCCCCGAGCCCGCCCCCGAGCGCCGGACGGTCGCGACGACGGGCCCCACGCCCACCTCCCCCGCCCAGCCCGCCGCGGTCGCGGGCACCGCACCGACCGGCACCCCCGCGCCCTCCGGGGACGCGGCCGCCGAGCCGCCCCGCGCCCGCATCCCGCTCGGGCTCGTCCTGCCCGGCACCGTGCTCGCCCTCACGAGCCTGCTCATCGGCCTCGGCGCCCAGGGCCTCATGGGCCTGTCGGTCACCGCGGCGGAGAACCTCGTTGACACCACCCGCTACGTCGAGGCGGTGACCGCACCGTGAGGCAGCTGGCCCGCGCGTGGCGCCTCCTCCGCTTCGGCGGCTGGTTCCTCGTCGAGCTCACCCGGGCCAACCTTCAGGT
>NZ_JBQGCX010000769.1:0-2398 GCF_052038725.1 Actinosynnema sp. | reverse complement strand
CGCGCGCCCTGCTGGGCTGGTCGATGGGCGCGAACCTCGCCCTGGAGATGGCGACCCAGCTGCTCGAGCGCGGCGCGTCCGCCGAACCGCTGGTGCTCGTCGAGCCCTACCTGCCCAACAAGCCCGCCCGCGACCGGCTGCTCGGCGTCGCCGCGGACCTGGCCGGGGCGCTGGAGCTGCGCGACCGGGTGCGCGCGCTGGAGCCGTCCGCCGAGCGCGACGCCGTGCTGGCGCGGCTGCGCGAGGTGCTGCTGGGCGCGGGCATGTCGCCCAGCGAGGCCGACCTCGCGCACGACGCGCCCATCGAGGTGTGGCACTCGCTGCTGGCCGCGCTCGCCGACTACGAGCCCCGCCCGCACCCCGGCCACGTGCACCTGGTCGTCGGCTCCGAGGCCGCCGCCATCCCGGACGGGCAGCCCATGCCGGGGCTGGACGTCGGGTTCGCCGAGTACGTCGAGCGCTGGCGGGAGCTGGCGCTGGGCGGGCTGACCGTGCACGTGTCGCCGGGCGACCACATGACCATCCTCGCCGAGCCCAACGCCCGCGCGTTCGCGGACCTGCTCGGCGCGATCAGGGCGGAGGCCCGTCGATGACCGCGACCCTGGACCCCACCGCACCCACCGCGCCCCTCGCGCCCACCGCGCCCCTCGCCGCGCCCGCCTTCACCGAGCGCTACCTGCTCGACCCGGCGGTCAACGCCGACCCGTACCCGTACCTGAACGCCCTGCGCGACCACGACCCCGTGCGCTGGAGCCCGCTGCACCGGGCCTGGCTGGTCACCGGGCACGCCCAGCTCATCTCGGCGCTGCGCGAGCCCGCCGCGTCCGCCGACCGCGTCGGCCCGCTCAGGGACGCCGTCCCCGAGGGCGCCCGCGACAGCGCCGAACGGGCCTTCGGCACCCTGTCCCGCTGGATGGTGTTCACCGACGCCCCCAACCACCGGCGGTTGCGCCAGGTGTTCCAGGAGCAGTTCTCGGCGCGCGCCATCAACCGCTACCGGCCGCTGATCGAGCGCGTCACCAGGGCGCTGCTCACCCGCAGGGCTGTGCCGGGGCGGGTCGGGGACCTGATCGCGGACGTCGCGAAGCCGCTGCCCGCGCTGGTGTTCGCCCGCTGGCTGGGCGTGCCGCAGCAGCACCACGCGTCGTTCTGGTACTGGAACGCCAAGGTCGGCGAGCTGGTGCTCGGCGGGGCGCAGGAGGAGCGCGAGTACCGGACCTCGCTCCAGTCGCTGGTGAACCTGGAGGAGTACCTGGCGGACCTGGTCGGCAAGCGCCGCGCCGACCCGCAGGACGACCTGATCAGCGCGGTCCTCGCGGGCGGGCAGGTCGGGGACAGGGTGACCGAGGACGAGTTCGTCGGGATGCTCACCCAGATGGCCTTCGCGGGCGGGGAGACCACCAGCAACCTGATCGCCAACGCCGCCCGCGCCCTGCTGCTCGACCCGGAGCAGCTGGCGGCGGTGCGCGCCGACCCGTCGCTGGTGGGTGCGGCGGTGGAGGAGGCCATGCGGTTCGACGGGCCGTCGAAGATGTCCATCCGCCTGGCGTCGCGCGACTTCGAGCTGTCCGGCGCGCGGGTGCGCGCGGGCGACCGGCTGTTCCTGGTCACCGCCGCCGCGAACCGCGACCCCGCCCGCTACCCGGACCCGGACCGCTTCCAGGTCACCCGCGCCGACACCGCCCACCTGGGCTTCGGCTTCGGCGCGCACTTCTGCATCGGCGCCGCGCTGGCCCGCCTGGTGGCCCGCTCGGCGCTGGAGTTCCTGGTCACCGAGTACCCCGGCCTGCGCCTGGAGGGGACCCGGCACACCTGGCAGCCGTCCCTGCTCAACCGCAGCCTGACCGCCCTGCCCGTCCAGTACTGACCCGCCCCGCTCACCCAGCCCCCACGCGTTCACCCCCTGTCGGGGAGAGGAAGAAGGTCTCCGCCATGACCACCACGTTCACCGGCGCGGGCGCCCGGCTGCTGGCCCCGGCCCGGCTCCCGTCGTTCCGCCTGCTGTGGGCGGGGCAGGCCCTGTCGCTGCTCGGCGACGGGTTCAGCTACATCGCGTTCGCCTGGATCACCCTGGAGCTGACCGGCTCCACCCTCCAGCTCGGCTACGTCCTGGCGCTCCAGGCGATCCCGCGCGCCCTGCTCACCCTGGTCGGCGGGTCGCTGAGCGACCGGTGGTCCACCCGGCGGCTGATGGTGCTCTCCAGCTGGGCCCGCGCCGCGGTGATGGCGTCGGTCGGGCTGGCCGGGCTGTCCGGGAGCCTCGGGTTCTGGGGGCTGTGCGCGGCGGCGGCGGCCTTCGGCGCGGTGGACGCGTTCTTCCAACCCGCCCGCATGTCGATCCTGCCGTCCGTGGTCGCCAAGGACCTGCTGCCCGCCTCCAACGCGCTGCTCGGCGCGG
>NZ_JBQGCX010000768.1:0-2528 GCF_052038725.1 Actinosynnema sp. | reverse complement strand
GCACGTCGGTGCGCGCGGCGGCCACCCGCTCGGGGAGGGTGCGCCCGGCGGGGGCGGGTGGCGGGACGTCCACGCCCCCGCGAGGCGCGGGGGAGAGCGGACCCGGCGTCCGGACGCCGGACGCGACGACCACCCGGTCGCGCCCCGGTTCCGGCAGCCCGTGCCCGGCCTGTCCCGGTCCCGCCTGCCCCGTTCCGGCCTGCCCCGTTCCGGCTTGCCCCGGTCCCGCCGCCGCGGGCCCGGCCGCGAGCGCGGCGATGCCCGCGAAGCCCGCGCGCACCAGGTTCGGCGGCGCGCCGAAGTCCACGAAGCACGCCACCTCGTCCACGCCCGCCGCCGCGAGCTCGACCAGCAGCGGACGGGCGTCCTCGGGGGTCCCGATCAGCGAGCGGCCGTCCGCGTAGCGGCGGAACGCGGCGTCGATCAGGTAGTCGCGGTCCTGCGCGCTCAGCTCGTCCAGGTCGACGCGGCGGGTCTGGTCGGCCAGCCGCGCGGACAGGTCCGCCGCGGCGCGCAGGTAGCCGCGCAGCGGTTCGCGGGCCGCGTCGCGCACCGCGTCCCGGTCCGCGCCGAGCAGGGTGTGCAGCAGCACGGCCACGTGCCCGGACGCCGGGTCGTGGCCAGCCCCGCGCAGCGCCTCCCGGTAGACGGCGATCCTGGCGCGCAGCGCCGCCACGTCCTGGTTGAGCAGGTTGGTGAGCACGCCCGCGCCGTGCGCGCCCGCCGCCGCGAACGTCTCCTCGCTGCTCAGCGCGGTCAACCACACCGGCAGCTCCGGGCGCACCGGCCTGGGGAAGACGCGGACCTCGGTCGTGCCCCCGCCCTCGCCGGGGAACGCGACCGCGTCCCCGCGCCACAGGGCGCGGACCTGCCCCATCGCGCGCAGGGTGTCCTGCTTGCGGGTGGCGAAGCCGCCGGGGGCCAGCACGAAGTCGCGGTCGTTCCAGCCGGAGGCGAACGCCAGCCCGACCCGACCGCCGGACAGCGCGTCGACCACGGCCCACTCCTCGGCCACGCGCGCCGGGTGGTGCAGCGGCAGCACGACGCTGCCCGCGCGCAGCGACAGGCGGGAGGTCTGCCTGGCCAGCGCGGCGGCGAGCACGGCCGGGTTGGGGGAGAAGCCGCCCAGGTCGTGGAAGTGCCGCTCCGGCAGCCAGATCGCGGACAGCCCGGCCTCGTCGGCGAACGCCGCCCCGTCGAACAGCAGGTCGTAGTGCTGGGCGGTGTCCACGCCCCGGCCGTCCCCGAAGTAGGACAGGCTCAGCTCGGGCAGGCGAGGGGGCGCGGCGGGCAGCGGGGCCCGCGCGGTCCTCGGCGCGGTCGTGGCGGCGGGCCGCCGGTCCCACACGCCCGCGTCGCGCATCTCGGTGACCGCGCCGACGAACGCGTCGCGGACCTGCTGGACATCGGAGTCGGTGTGCGCGGTGGACAGGAAGCACGTGCCGGTCTCGACCAGGAACGCGCCGTGGTGGCCGAGCGCGGTGCGCAGCGCCTCCACCTCGACCGGCTGGTGCACGAAGCTGTAGTTGTTCGTGCCCACCAGGCGGAAGAACGAGCCGTAGCGGGCGATCGACACGGGCGCGGACAGCGCCGCCAGCGCGTCGTTGACGTCGTCCACGAGGTCGGCGGCGCGCTCGTTCAGCCGCTCCTGCAGCGCGGGGCCCTCGTCCAGGAGCCTGCCCAGCACGGCGTTCGCGGCGGCCAGCGCGAGCGGGTGCTTGACGTAGGTGCCCGCCGTGTAGGTGGGGTCGACGCCGTCGGGCAGCCGGGACGGGCCGACCCACGTGCCGCCGTCCACCAGGTCGAGCAGGTCGCGCCGCCCGCCCACGGCGGCCATCGGCAGGCCCGCCGCGAGCGTCTTGCCGTAGGTGACCAGGTCGGCCCGGACGCCGAACCAGCCCTGCCCGCCCGCCGGGTGCACCCGGAAACCGGTCAGCACCTCGTCCATGACCAGCAGCGCGCCGTGCTCGGCGGTGATCCGGCGCAGCTCCCGCAGGAACGGCCCGGCGTGCTCGCCGGGGTTGCGGTTCTGCACCGGCTCGGTGACCACCGCCGCGATCCGGCCGCCGTGCTCGGTCAGGTGGTCGAGCGACTCCTGGCGGTTGAACGGGAGCACCACCACGTCGGACACCATCGAGGCGACCACGCCCGGCGACATGGGCGCGGCGGCGTGGTCCGGGTCGCCGGGCGTGCGGTTGACCAGGGTCCCGTCGAAGTGGCCGTGGTAGGCGTTGGAGAACAGCACGACGGTGGAGCGGCCGGTGGCGGCGCGGGCGACGCGCAGCGCGGTCATCACCGCCTCGGTGCCGGAGGTGCAGAAGTTGACCCGCTCCACGCCGGTCAGCGCCCGGATCTTGGCCGCCACGGCTCCGCTCAGCTCCGCCTCGGGGCCCAGGTGGATGCCCCGGTCGAGCTGGGCGCGCAGCGCGTCGACGACGAAGTCCGGGTTGTGGCCGAACAGGTGCGCGCCGAAGCCCATGGCCAGGTCGACGTACTCGTTGCCGTCCAGGTCCCACAGCCTCGCCCCC
>NZ_JBQGCX010000767.1:0-5830 GCF_052038725.1 Actinosynnema sp. | reverse complement strand
TCCCGGTGCCCTCCTCGCAGGTGGTGCCGTTCCCGAGCTTGACCGAGTCCGTCGCGCCGACCACGACCACCTCGGCCGTGGTCGTCCCGGTCACCGAGGACACCGAGGGCCTGGCCAACACCGGCGCCAGCGTCGCCGTGCCGCTGGGCATCGGCGCCGCGCTGCTCGCCGCGGGCGGTGGCGTGCTGTTCTTCATGCGCAAGCGCGGTGCGGCCAACAACGGCTGAGCACGGCTCGCTGATCCACCCCGGCGCCCGGGACGGCGCCGGAACGGCTGAAGGGCGGCCACCCCTCGGGGTGTCCGCCCTTCGTCGTCTCCCACCGCCCGGGGGGGGAGGCCCGGTGCGGGCCTCCCCTGCGGCCGTCGGCCCCCGGCGCGGGGAACCGGCAGGACTACGGCAGGACCTGGATCTTGCGGCCCTGGCCGTTCTTGAACATCTCCAGCGCCGACGCGTAGTCCGCGAGCGGCTCCCGGTGGCTGATGAACACCTCGGGGTCGAGCACACCGGTCGAGAACAGGTCGGCCGCGCGCTCGAACGAGTGCAGCACCGCCATCGAGCCGGTGATGGTGATCTCCTGGTTGTAGATGCGGTACGGGTCGATGGTCACCCGCGTCGCGTAGTCGGAGACGCCGAACTGCAGGAACGTGCCGCCCTTGGCGACCCGGCCGAGGCCGTCCTGGATGGCCTTGGCGTTGCCGGTGGCGTCGATGACGACGTCCCAGCCCTGCGGGCGGTCCAGCTCGTCGGCGGACGCCGCGGTGGCGGTGACGCCGAGCTTGTGGGCGGTGGCCAGGCGCTCCGGGTTGAGGTCGACGACCTCGATGCTGGAGGCGCCGGTGAGCTTGCCCAGCTGGAGCATCATCAGGCCCATGGTGCCGGAGCCGTAGATGAGGACCCGGCTGGCCATCTGGGAGCGCAGCACGTCGTAGCCGCGCACCGCGCAGGACAGCGGCTCGATGAGCGCGGCGTCCTCGGTGCGGACGGAGTCGGGCAGCTTCACGCAGTTCGAGACCGGGGCGACCGCGAACTCGGCGGCACCGCCGGGGCGGGTGACGCCGATGGCGTTCCAGCGCTCGCACAGGTTGTTCTTGCCCAGGCGGCACATGCGGCACTCGAAGCAGTACAGCGACGGGTCGACCGCGACCCGGTCGCCGATCTGCAGCTCGGTGACGTCGGAGCCGATCTCGACGATGACGCCGGAGAACTCGTGGCCCGGCACGACCGGCAGGGTCGGCGCGAACTCGCCCTGCAGGATGTGCAGGTCGGTGCCGCACAGCCCGCACGCGGCGACGTCCACCACGACCTCGCGGGGGCCCGGTGTGGGGTCGGGGACCTCGGTGACCTCCACCGAGCCGACCCCGGTGATCACGGCTGCTTTCACTTGACCGCTCCCAAAGAAAGGCCCTGGACGAGCTTGTCCTGGGCGGCGAACCCGGCGACGAGCACCGGCAGCGACACCACGACGGCGGCGGCGCAGACCTTGGCCAGGAAGTAGCCCTGGCTGGTGACGAACCCGGTCAGGTACACCGGCGCGGTGCCGGCGACGACGCCGGTCAGCACTCGCGCGAACAGCAGCTCGTTCCAGCTGAAGATGAAGCAGATCAGCGAGGTGGCGGCGATGCCGGGCATGGCGACCGGGGCGACGACGCGGCGGATGGTGACCGCGAGCCCGGCGCCGTCCAGCGCGGCGGCTTCCATGATCTCCTTGGGCACCTCGGCGAGGAAGGAGCGCATCAGCCAGACCGCGATCGGCAGGTTCATCGAGGTGTAGAGGACGACCAGGAACGAGATGTTGTCGAGCATCCCGGTGTACTGCGCGACCAGGTAGATCGGCAGCAGGCCCGCGACGACCGGCAGCATCTTGGTGGTGAGGAAGAAGAACAGCACGTCCGACCACTTCTCGACCTTCTTGATCGAGAGGGCGTACGCGGCCGGGACGGCCAGCAGCAGCACCAGGAGCGTCGACCCCACCGAGGCGCTGAGCGAGTTCATCAGCGGCGGCCACGGGTTGGTGTCGAAGAAGGTGTTGTAGCCGTCCAGCGTCAGCGGGGCGAAGAACGACGGGGTGCTGGTCGCCGCGTCCGTCTCGCTGTGGAACGAGGTGAGCACCATCCAGGCGACGGGCGCCACGAAGACCAGGCCGCAGACCCAGGCGAGCAGGCCCAACATCATCTTCTTCACGAGCGAGCCTCCTCACGCAGCAGCGACGAGACGACGCGCAGCGCGAACGTCGCGATGATGATCGACCCGACCACGACGACCACACCGGCGGCGGACGCCCGGCCGTAGTCGTGCGCCTGGAAGAAGGTCTGGTACACCGAGTACGGCAGGTTCGCCGTGCCCAGGCCGCCCGAGGTGATCGTGAACACCGCGTCGAAGTTCTGCACGATGTAGATCGACCCGAGCAGGCCGCCCAGCTCCAGGTACTGCCGCAGGTGCGGCAGGGTCAGGTAGCGGAAGACCTGGAACGAGCTGGCGCCGTCGATGTGCGCGGCCTCGACCGCGTCCTGCGGGCGGGACTGCAGGCCCGCGAGCAGGATCAGCATCATGAACGGGGTCCACTGCCAGATCAGCGCGGCCTCGACCGCGATCAGCGGCATGTCGCTGATCCACTCGACGTGCGGGCCGTCCTCGCCGAACACCATCTTCAGCAGGCCGTTGAACAGGCCGTAGTCCGGGTTGTAGAGCGCGTGCTTCCACAGCAGGGCGGCGGCGACGGGGACGACCAGGAACGGCGCGATGAGCATGGTGCGCACGGCGCCGCGGCCGAAGAACTTGCGGTCCAGCAGGAGCGCGAGCCCCAGTCCGAGGATCAGGCTGACGAGCACGACGGTGACCGTCAGGACGATCGTCGTCCACACCGAGGAGCGCAGGCCCGAGTCGGTGAACACGGCGACGTAGTTGTCCAGGCCCGCGAAACCCCGGTTCTCGGGGTCGAGCGAGTTCCACTCCATCAGCGAGATGCCCAGCGTGGCGACGAACGGCAGCTGGGTCACCACGATGGTGAAGATGAGGGCGGGGAGGAGCGGCGCGCGTCGTGCCCAGCGCGCCGCCCCCTTCACGACACCCTCCCGGTGGGGACGGGGTTCGTCATGGTCACTTGCCCCGGTTCTTCTCGGCCACGGTCTCGGCCAGCGCCTGGCTCTCGGTCAGGGCCTGCTCGACGGTGGTGGAGCCGGCGATCGCGGCGCTGATCTTCTGGGAGACCTGGGTGCCCAGGTCGGTGAACTCCGGGATGCCGACGAACTGGATGCCGGGGGCCGGGCGGGGCTGCACGCCGGGGTCGTTCGGCTTGGTGCCGGAGATGGCCGCCTCGACCTGCTTGGCGAAGGTGCCGCTGGCCTCCAGGTACTCGGGGCGCTCGTAGGTGGAGGAGCGCTTGCCGTCCGGGACGCGCGACCAGCCGAGGGACTTGCCCGCGAGCTCCTCGTAGCCCTTGCCGGAGGCCCAGGAGATGAACTTCCAGGCGTTGTCGGCCTTCTTGCTGGCCTTCTGGATGCCGAACGCCCAGGTGTAGAGCCAGCCGGAGCTGTCGGTCTTGACCACGGGGGCCTGGGCGAAGCCGAGCTTGCCCTTGACCGGCGAGTCGGCGCCTTCGAGGAGGCCTGCGGCGGAGGTCGCGTCGTACCACATGGCGACCTTGCCCTGGGTCATGTTGTTCAGGCACTCGGCGAAGCCGGCCTGCGGGGCGCCGTTCTCACCGTGGTCGCGGACCAGGTTGACGTAGAAGTCGGTGGCCTCCTTGAACTCCGGGGAGTTCACCTGGGCCTGCCAGTCCTTCGTGAACCAGGTGCCGCCGAAGGTGTTGACGACCGTGGTGAGCGGCGCCATCAGCTGGCCCCAGCCGGGCTGGCCGCGCAGGCAGATGCCCTTCATGCCGGGCTCGGCGCCGTCGACCCTGGCGGCGATGTCGGCGACCTGCTGCCAGGTGGGCTTCTCCGGCATGGTGATGCCCTTGGCGTCCATGATGTCCTTGCGGTACATCAGGAACGAGGACTCGCCGTAGAACGGCTGGGCGTAGACCTTGCCGTCGGCGGCGGTCAGGGACTGGCGCACCGACTCCAGGACGTCGTCCTGGGCGAAGCCGGAGTCCTTGGCGACGTACTCGTCGAGCGGGGTCAGCCAGTTGTTCTTGGCGTAGATCGGCGTCTCGTAGTTGGAGATCGTGGCGACGTCGTACTGCCCGGCCTGGCTGGAGAAGTCCTGGCTGATCTTGTCGCGGACGTCGTTCTCGGGCAGGACGGTGAAGTTCACCGTGATGCCCGTGTCCTTGGTGAAGTTGTCCGCGGTCAGCTTCTGGAGGTCTTCCATCTGCGGGTTGTTGACCATGAGAACGTTGATCGAGTTCTCGTTCCCGCCACCGCCGCCGCCCGCGCCTGCGCAGGCAGCGGTGGCCATGAGCACGGCTGCGGCGAGTCCGCCGTATCGGAGTGACTTCATCGTCTCTTGCCTTCCTGAGGGCGTGCTGAACCGGGGCCCCCTTCGGGCGGGGCCGGGTTCGGTGGCGGTTTTGTGTTTCGGCTAGGCCCTGACGACCTTGGGGCCCAGCAGGGCGTACCGGTGCGCCTCACCCGAGGGGAGCACCGAGTCGGTCACGATCGCCTCCAGGTCGGCCACTGCGCCGAACCTGTGGAAGCTCGCCACGCCGAACTTCGTGTGGACACCGACGAAGATCCGGCGGCGGGCGGCTGCCAGCGCTTGCGACTTCACCGCCCCGACCGCGGGGTCGGGGGTGGTGAGCCCGTGCTCGCGGGAGATGCCGTTGGCCCCGATGTAGGCGAGGTCGATGACCATCTCCGAGAGCATCCTGGTCGCCCAGTGGTCCACCGTGGCCATGGTGCGGCCACGCACCCGGCCGCCCAGGAGCAGCACGGTGATGGTGGGCGACTCCGAGAGCGCCGCCGCCGGGGGCAGCGACGCCGTGATGACCGTGAGGGGCCTGCCGGTCGGCAGGGCCTCCGCGACGAGCTGGGGGGTGTAGCCCTCGTCGACGAACACGGTCTCCGCGTCCCCCAGCCGCTCGGCGGCGAGCTGGGCGATGCGGCGCTTCTCCGGGACCATCGAGGCGGAGCGGAACTTCAGGCCCGTCTCGTAGCCCGCGCTCTCGACCGGGAAGGCGCCGCCGTGGGTCCGGCGGACCAGCCCGTGCTCGTCGAGCAGGCGCAGGTCCCGGCGCACGGTCTCCTGCGCGACCTCCAGCTCGGCCGCGATCTCCGCGACGTCGACCCGGCCGTCGGCGCGGGCGCGAGCCAGGATGCGCCTCTTGCGCTCGTCAGCGCGCACTGGACACCTCCCACGTTGGATTGCCCACTCGGACCATGCAACTGCCCGTTCGGGCCGCCCTAAAGGTTTAACACCCTCCGTAGGGGGTGGCCACCGTCACAGGGAAGTGAAGTTCGCCCGAGTTGGGTCCGGTTGTCGTACCCGAACGCACAGAAAATCGATTAACCCTGCCCGTTCGGTGGGGTAATGGTGCCCGACCGTGGCCCGTTCGGGAACACCCACCCGTTCGGGCGGTGGACATGGGCGTTGGTCGCACCCCGAGCGGGCCGGAGGTCCCGGTTCCGGCGCAGGACAGCTGCCCGCTCGGTCACGGATTGGTCTCGGCGGGTGGACCGTGGGTGAGACCGGGGGTGCGCGGCGGGTGGGGTCGGGCGGTTTGGTCGGGCATCGGGCAGGTGGGATTGGGCTTCGCGGGCGGGGCGGCGGGCCGGGCGGGGTGGAGATCGGGCAGGGCGGGGTGCGGATGTGCCCGAATCGGTTCAGAAGGAATTCCGGGTTTGCGGGGGTGCGGCGGATGGGTAGGACGGGTGGTTCGGCTGGGTTCT
>NZ_JBQGCX010000766.1:0-1791 GCF_052038725.1 Actinosynnema sp. | reverse complement strand
GATCGACGCCTACGACCCGGAGAGCGGGCGGCTGACCGTGCGGGCCAACCTCACCGAGTTCGTGTCCGACCTGCTCAGCGTGCCGGGAGGTCCGAGGTGAGGCCGTCGCGGTGGACCGCCCTCGTGGCGGTGCTGGTGCTGCTCGCCGGGTGCTCGGGGATGCCCAGCGCCTACGACCTGCCGCTGCCCGGCGGGGCGGACGTGGGGGACCGGCCGTACCGGGTGACCGTCGAGTTCGACGACGCGCTCGACCTGGTGCCGCAGGCCGCGGTGAAGGTCGCCGACGTGCCGGTGGGGCGGGTGGAGGAGATCGGGCTGTCCGAGGACGGGTCGGTCGCGCTGGTGCGGCTGCTGGTGAACGGTGACGTGCGGCTGCCCGCCGACGCCAGGGGGCTGCTGCGGCAGTCCTCGCTGCTGGGGGAGAAGTACGTGGAGCTCGCGGCAGGCGACGGCGGGGCGGGTGGCGGGGGAGCGGGCGCGCTGGTGGACGGCGCGGTCGTACCGGTGGCGCGCACCAACCGCAACCCCGAGGTGGAGGAGGTGCTCGGCGCGCTGTCCATGCTGCTCAACGGCGGCGGCATCGGGCAGGTCCAGGACATCTCCCGCGAGCTGGGCGCCGCCTTCGACGGCAACACCGAGCAGGCCCGCTCGCTGCTGTCCACCGCGGACGAGTTCGTGCGGCGGCTGGACGAGCGGCGCGCGGACATCACGCGGGCCGTGGACGGGCTGGCCCGGTTGTCCGGGGTGCTCGAGGCGCAGGAGCCCGGCATCGCCGAGGTCCTGGACGGCCTGGAACCCGGCCTGCGGGTGCTGGAGGAGCAGCGCGGGCAGCTCGTCGGGCTGCTCGGCGCGCTCGACCGGCTCTCCGGCGTCGCCGTCGACACCGTGGAGAACTCGCGCGAGGACCTCGTCGCCGACCTCGAGGCGCTCGAA
The DNA here is from genome assembly GCF_052038725.1 of Actinosynnema sp. NCBI lineage: Bacteria > Bacillati > Actinomycetota > Actinomycetes > Pseudonocardiales > Pseudonocardiaceae > Actinosynnema > Actinosynnema sp. Next base: position 858 of record NZ_JBQGCX010000766.1, on the reverse strand, counting down.
CCGGTGCTGCGCGAGCTCGCCGAGGCGGGCCAGGACCTGCCCCGGTCGCTGGAGCTGCTGCTCACGTTCCCCTTCACCGACGCGGTGCTCGACGGCGTCAAGGGCGACTACCTCAACACCTACCTGGAGCTGAAGGGCGGTCCGAGGTGAGGGGCGTGCGGGTCAGGATCGCGCTGTTCGCGGTGATCGCCCTGGTGGGCACCGGGTTCACCGGCGCCCGCTACGCCGGGCTCGTTCCGGGCGACGAGTACCCCGTGCACGTGCGGCTGGCCAGGACCGGCGGGCTGTTCGCGGGCGGCGAGGTCCCCCACCGGGGGGTGCGGGTCGGGCGGGTCGACCGGGTGCGGCTGGTCGACGGGGTCGTGCAGGCCGACCTGCTGATCGACGGCGGCGTCGCCATCCCGCGCGCGGCGCGGGCGGTGGTGGCCAACCGGTCCGCCGTCGGCGAGCAGTACCTGGACTTCAAGCCCGGCGGCGGGTCCGAGAGCGGGGACCTCACCGAGGGCGAGGTCGTGCCGATCGGGCGGACCGCGCTGCCGCCACCGGTGGAGGGCGTGCTCACCGAGCTGGACGACCTGGCCAGGTCCGTGCCGCAGGAGGCGCTGCGCACCGTCGTGGACGAGCTGGACCTCGCGCTCCGCGACACCGGACCGGACCTCGGGCTGCTGCTCGACAGCGTCCGCGACCTCACCGCCACGGCGGGCGAGCACCTGCCGCGCACGAGCGCGCTGCTGCGCGACGCCGGGACCGTGCTGGACACCCAGCTCGACCAGGCCGCCGCCATCACCTCGTTCGCCGGGTCCGCCGCCCAGGTCGCCGCCGCGCTGGAGCGCGGTGACGCCGACCAGCGGCGGGTGG
>NZ_JBQGCX010000765.1:0-4784 GCF_052038725.1 Actinosynnema sp. | reverse complement strand
AGCCGCACGATGTCGATGGTGCGCGGGAAGGTCCCCTTGCCGCGCAGCGCCTCGTGGTCGGCCGCGAGCCCGTCCAGGCTGACCAGCACGTTGAGCCCTGGGCCGATGGTCAGCAGGTGCTCCAGGTTCCGCTTGACCAGCAGCGCGTTGGTGCACAGGTTGACCGTGCGGGGCGTGCGCGCCAGCAGCTCCGCGACCTCGCCGAACCGGCTGTGCATCAGCGGTTCCCCGCCCCACAGGAACACCTTGGCGCGGGTGTCGTCGGTCGTCCGCAGCACGTCGTCGACGATGTCCAGGTCCAGCTCGGTGCGCTGCTTGACCTTGCTGAAGTCGTGGAAGAACCCCTGGTCGTTCCACTGGTAGCAGTGGTTGCACCGCAGGTTGCACTTGTAGGTCAGCTGGAGGCTGACCTCCCTGGGCAGGGGCGTCGCGTAGGTGGCGTCAACCTCGATGTTGCGCCGGGTCTCGGCCCGGATCGCCACCGTGCGCCGAAGGTCGTGGAACTCCTTCTGGTTGAGCGTCCGGGCGGTTCTGGGGTGCACGACAGCTCCTCACGACGCAGGACTCCGGCGAGGAATATTCCCGCCCACGAAGCGAAGCAGCCGCACCGCGCCCCTGGCAAGGAAACGCCCGGCGTTCCTGCGATAAGCAAGAGTTCCGAAACCGCTTCCCCCTTTCCAGCCAGGTGTTCCCGCAGCTCAGCGCCCAGGCATGGACTGTTCGCAGCAACGGTTCCGGCGACTTGTGGAGTATTTGCCGCACCACGCCGAGTGTGTACGTTTCCGCCGCCACCCCCTTTTTTCCACGAACGGATGGCCCATGCCGAGAACCTGGCCCGCGTCCCCGTTCCAGCACACGATCATGACCAACGACGGGACGATCCCCAGCGGCTCGACGGGTCCGCACATGACGATGTCCATCTCGGCGCTGGTCACCGGCGGGCTGGACGTGGACCTCCTGGACGCCGCGTACGACGACCTGGTGGCGCGCAACGACGTCCTGCGCACCACGCTGGAACCGGGCGGCGAGCAGTGGCGCCAACGGGTCCACCCGCACCGAACCGCGCACTTGCACCGCGCCGAGGCCGCGGCGTCCGAAGCGCAGTCCTTTGTGGACGCCTGGTCCCGAGAGCCGGTCCCGATCGACCGCCCTCCCCTGGTGCGCGGCCAGGTCGTGGCCCTGGACGACGGCTCGCACCTGGTCAACCTGGTGTTCCACCACGTCCACACCGATCCCCCGTCGCTGGTGCTGGCCGTGGCCGAACTCGGCGCCCTGTACACCGCGCGCCTGGCAGGCGAGCCCCTCCCGCCCCCGCCCCTCCAGTACGGCCCGTACTCGGCGCGGCGGGCCGCGATCACCGCCCCCACCCTGGACGCGGACCTCGACCACTGGCGCGCCACCGGGGAGGGCGCCCGTCCCCTTGACCTGTCCCCGAGCCGGGACCTGTCCACCCCGCCCGACTCGGGCGTGCTGCGCCTGGACGTGCTCGACGAGCGGGACGCCGCAGCGCTGGAGAAGTGGGCGCTCCGCCGCAGGACGACCGTGTTCGCCACCCTGTTCACCGCCTTCTGCCTGGCGGCGGCGGACCGCTCGACCACGCGGGACGTCCTGGTGAACACCGTGTTCGAGCAGCGCGCCCACCCGGACGTGCGAACCCTGATCGGCCCGTTCCTGCACCCGTCGGTGCTGCGCGTGCGCGTCCCGGAGGGCGCGACCTGGTCGAGCCTGACCCCCGTGGTGCGCGAGGCGGTGGGCGCCGCGTACGCCCGCGCCCACGTCCCCGGTTTCGACGTCCTGCGCCTGCACCCGGACGTGATCCACGCCGTGGAGACCGAACCGGTGGGCCTGTGCGTGTTCCAGTACCTGCCGTACTCGGGCCTGGAGGACACCTTCGCGTACGGCCCGGCGACCGCCCGCGTGCTGGCGAGGACGCAAGCGGGCCCGACCGGCGACGTGGGCCTGATGTTCCGCCTGCACCGCAGGTCCTCGGGCTCCCTGTACGCCACCGTGACCTACGACCGCCGAGACCTGACCGAGCCGGTGGTGCGCGCCCTGTTCACCGACTTCGCGGCCAGGCTGCGCGAACCGCTGGCCGAACGCGCGCCCCGTACCGGATCACCGTCCCGCCCCCGTGATACCGCTGCGCCCCAACGGGATTCGGCGCCGGTGACCTGACGCTGCGGAAGCGCTGCTCTGATCGAGTGCCTGCTGTTCCGCGGCGCCACGACCAGGGGTGATCCTTCCTCCCACTCACCCGTGCGGGACCTAGGGAGATGGGGAACTCGGTGCTGAGAACCACGAGCAGGGCGGCGATGACGGGCTTCGCGATCCTGGCGCTGGCCGGGGCGGGCGCGGGCAGCGCGACGGCGGTCGAGCGGGAGCTGACGACCATCGCGGTGCCCCCGCTGCAACCGGCAGGCGGCGAGGTGAAGGCGTCGTCGGTCGCGTGCGTCTGGAAGTACTCCCCCGGCCGCAACCCGACCGTGTGGGTCGACTGCCACCAGGTGGGCGGCGGCGCCGCGACGGGTTTCGAGGTCACCGTGACGTGCAGCGACGGCAGCAGCCACACCAGCGGCGCGACCAGGTTCGGCAGTCCGGCGATGGCCTACTGCCCAGGGGCGACGACGATGAAGTCCTTCACCCTCTCCGCGCACTACTGACGCGAACGGGACCCACCGCCTGTTGAGACGTCCGGGCCGGGGCGCTTCGGCGGGCGGCGGGTCCCGAACCGCACCTCCTCCGCGAACTGGTGAGTTCGTTGGGGAGCACGCTCAGCGGGAGGGCCTCGCACCGCGCGGGGAGCCTGGCGCGCGCCGAACGCCCCAGCGATCCGGGGCCCGTCAGCTCGTCGCCGACGAGTTCGACGACTCAGCTCTCGTCATCAGATGCGCCCCTCGCCCCTCACCTTCTGCTGGAGGGACGAGAGCGAGCCTGACTTCGGCACGAGTGCCGGTTTCCTAGTCGACTCGCACTGGGACATCCACGACGGCGCGCTGGGAAGTCCGGGTCTCCACAGCCTTTCGCAGCGATGGCACGGTGATCGTCGCCGCGGTGACAGCCAGCAGGAGAATCGCGATGGCGGTGTGGACCGCACGTCGGATCCGCCCGCTGCGTGGCGGCCGGGCCTGGGGACGGGCTGTGGTGAGGTGCGCCTGGACGAGGTTGTGGCGGAACTGGTAGGAGTCGCCGGACTGGCGCAGGACCTCACGGTTGTGGGCATCCCTCAAGAAGCGGATCATCCGCCACGGCAGTCGACCGCGCAGTGCCAGCAGGGTCTGCGCCGAGCGGAAGCGGACCCACGGCGCGCCGGTGCCCACCGCCACCACGACGGCTAGCAAGAAGCTCCCCGCGACGCCGATGTCAAGTGCGTCGCTTTGGCCGCCCAGGTCCGAGGCGAACCACATGGTGACGCCGCCCGCGAGCGCGATGGTGACCGTGACCAGCGTCAGCGTGATCGCATCGCCGAAGACCGCCGATCTCGGCGAGCGCGCTTGGTCGTCGCGGACCGGGGATGCGAGCGCCCTGGCGACGCCGACCACCGCGGCGGCGATGCCACAACCGTACCGAAGCCCTGTTGACCAGGAGTCCTCCAGGATGCCGGCGATCGCACCTACTGCCGCGGCTGCGGGCAGTCCTACCAGCGCTGCCATGCCCATTCCGGACAGTGCTCCCGTGGCGAGGGCGCGCCCGCTCAGCGATGGCTGTGCGGGGACAGGGGAGCGGGTCATCGCCAAGCCATTGGTGACCACGCCGATCGCGGTGCCGAGCAGCATGATCGCCACTGCGGGTTGTGACAGAGCGGCCAGGTAGGTCAGGTCCCCCAAATTCCGGTAACCGCCTGCGAGGAGGATGAACGAGCAGAACACGAGCGCTCCTGTGGAACCGTCCCGCAGCGCGGCTGCCCCCACCGCCACCGCGATCCGCCGGCTCGGCGCGCCCGAGGCCGCCCGGCCCGCAGCGGGCCCGGCGAGCGCGGCGGCCAGCAGGGAGAGCCCGAGCGCGCCCGCGAGGGCCTTGTCGGGGCGACCGGAGGTGAGCAGAACCAGGCTGAACACCCCGAGCGTCCCGACCAGCACGATCACTGCGGCGATGAGGAGACCCACCAGTCGGGCCGGGACGGTGCGGTCGAGCTGCCACCAGTTGAGGTTGACGCCATCGGTGCGGTGGTCGGCGAGGTGGTTCGCCAGGGTGCGCAGCCACCGTTCCACCTTCTCCGCCTTGTAAGGGCGCTGGCCCGCCTCGGTCCTGGCGTAGACCGCGGGGATGAACTCGGCCAGCACGTGGTTCGTCACCGCCGCCGTGCCTCGGTCGGCGATGGTGATCAGGTCGGCAGGCCGGGAGGTCGGCGCGCGGTAGGCGTTCCGGGCCAGGAAGAGCATCAGCGGCGTGGAGAGGGCCTCAGCGAGATTTTTGCCGTTGTCGGTGTGCATGTGGTTGACGACGGGGAGCCAGCGCGGATCGCTCTGGCTCTCGTCGTCGCGCAGGTAGACCCCGGCGTCGTCGGGGGTGATCGGCTTGATCTCCACCACGACCGCGCGGCTGAGCGGCGCGTGCTCGGTGGTCAGCCTCTCGTACTCGACGCCTCGGCAGGTCAGCACGATCCACAGGCCCTCGCTCGCCGCGTCGATCACACGCAGTGCCTTGGGCACCAACACCTCGGGCATCTCGTCCAACCCGTCCAGCACCGCCATGACCTTGTTCGCGCCCACCAACTCCTTCGCGCCTGCGGCGCTGATGACGTTGGGGTACTCCTCGTGCACCCGCCGGGCGAGCCAGGTCCCGAG
>NZ_JBQGCX010000764.1:0-2438 GCF_052038725.1 Actinosynnema sp. | reverse complement strand
GCGCAGGCGCCCGCGTGGAGGGGGCGGTCGTCCTGCGCGCCAACGTCGACCGCGCCGCCGCCGACGTGACCCGCCGCTGGCTCTGGGTCCTCCTGGGCGCGCTGGCGGCGGCGGCCGGGTCGGTGCTGCTGGTCGTGGCCGCGACCCGCTGGCTGCTGCGCCCGGTCGCCGAGCTGGAGGCCGGGGTGCGCGCGGTGGCGCTGGGCCACCGCAACGCCAGGGTCGCGGCGGTGAGCGGACCGCCGGAGCTGCGGGAGCTGGCCGTGCTGTTCAACCGCATGGCCGAGACCGTCGGCGAGGCGGCCGAACGCCAGCGCGGGCTCATCGCCGACACCTCCCACCGCCTGCGCAACCCCATGGCCGCCCTGCGCCTGCGCCTGGACGCCCTGTCCCCGAACATCCGCCCCAGGGGCGAGCGCGCCCACACCGCGGCCCTGACCGAGGCCGACCGCCTCGAATCGATGCTGAACGCCCTCCTGGCGCTCGCGTCCGCAGAGAGCCGCACCACCGAGACCGCGAACGGCGACCACGACGAGCTCTGCGACGTCACCGCCGTGGTGGCCGACCGCGCCGACGCCTGGCGCACCCCGCCACCCCCGCCGCCCCCGTCCCTCCCGGTGCTGGCCAGGTGCCGCGCGGAGGACGTGGCGCAGGTCCTGGACGTGCTGCTGGACAACGCCGACAAGCACGGCGGGACGGCGCGGGTGGCGGTGGGCGCGGACCGCGCGGCGGGCACGGCGTGGTTCGAGGTCCACGACGACGGCCCCGGCCTGCCCGAGGAGTCCTTACCGCGCGCCACCACCCGGTTCTGGCGCGGCGACACCGACGCGACCGGCACCGGCCTGGGCCTGGCGATCGCGCACGAGCTGGTCAAGGCCTGCGGCGGCCGGTTGCTGCTCACCTCGCCGGGCGGCCTGCGCGCCCGCGTGGAGCTGCCCCTGGAGCCGCCGCTGTGACCACCCGCCGCACCGCCCTGCTGGCCTGCGCGGTGACCCCGCTGCTGGTCACCTGCGCCCCGAGCGCACCGCCCGCCCCGATCGTGGTCGCCGCGGGCGAGGAGGGCGGCTTCTACCTGGACTTCGCCACCCTCCTGGCCGCCCAGCTCCCGTTCCCCGCGACCCCGCGCCCCACCGAGGGCAGCCGCGACAACCTCCGCCTGCTGGCCGCCCGCCAGGCCGACCTGGCCCTGACCCTGGCCGACGCCGCCCAGGAGGCGCGGGAGGCGCGGGAGGCCCAGGACCTGCGCGCGCTGGGCCGGGTCTACGAGAACTACCTGCAACTGGTCGTCCCCGCAGGCTCCCCGGCCCGCACCGCGGGCGACCTGCGCGGCCTGCGGGTGTCGCTGGGCGCGGCGGGCTCGGGCGCGGCGCTCGCGGGCGATCGCCTGTTCACCGCCCTCGACCTGCACCGCGACACCCGCGTGGACCACCTCCCGTTCCGCACCGCCGACCGCGAGCTGGCGGCGGGCCGGATCGACGCCCTGCTGTGGTCGGGCGGCGTCCCCACCCCGGCCCTGACCGACCTGGGCGGCGTCCGCCTGCTCCCCCTGGCCGACGCCCTCCCCGCGCTGCGCGCGCTCGGCGACGGCGACGGCGACGGCGACCACTACGAGTAGGTCACCGTCCCGGCGGGCGTCTACGGCGCGGCGGCCGAGGTGCGCACGATCGGCGTGGCGAACCTCCTGGTGTGCCGCCCCGACCTGCCGGACGCCACCGCCGACGCGACCGCGCGCACCCTCGTGGGCCGGGCCTCGTCACTGGTGCCCGACCAAGCGCTGGGCGCGCAGTTCCTGGACGTGCGCAGCCTGATCACCACCACCGGCGTCCCCCTGCACCCCGGCGCGGCGAGCGCGTACCGCGACCTGCACGGCTGACCAGCCCCACGCGCGGCTCTAGCAGTTCTCCGAATAAGCCCGCCGCAACCAGTCCACGGTCTCCCCGTCGACCTCGTCCGCGCTGGTCACCACGATCCGCACGGTCAACGACGCGTTCCCGGACACCGCGACGGCCGCCAGCCGCCCCACCGGCTCCTGCCCGACCAGCCTCAACCCGAGGTCCACCCGGTCCCGCCCCACCGGCCGCAGCACCGCGTAGGTCCGCCGGGGCGTCACCAGGGCCACGTGCGTGCGCCGGACCTGCACGTGCTGCGCCCCGAACGTCCCGCTCTCCGCGACCAGCCGCTCCAGCACCGGCCGCAGCTCGGGCCGCCCCGAGTACTGCGCCGCCAGCACCCCCGACGCGACCCCGCCCAGCGGTTCCGGCCGCCCGAACCGCTCCATCACCAGCAGCAGCTGCGGGTACCCGAGCACCCCGCGCTCCCGCAGCCACCGCCGAACCCCGACCTCGGTGCCCTCACCGCACCCCAGGACCCGCCGGTTCCACTCCACGACCCCGGTCCCGGTCTGCCTGCGCAGCAGGGTGGCCGACCAGTCGGCCACC
>NZ_JBQGCX010000763.1:0-3066 GCF_052038725.1 Actinosynnema sp. | reverse complement strand
GGCCTTGACCAGCCCGGCGACGCCCGCCGCGGGCATGGTGTGGCCGATCATGGACTTGACCGAGCCGAGCACCGCGCGCTCGCCGTCCGCCGGGCCGAACACCTCGGCCAGGGTGGCGAGTTCGGCGCCGTCACCGGCGGGGGTGCCGGTGCCGTGCGCTTCGAGGAGCCCGATGGCGCCGGGCGCGCGCGGGTCGAGCCCGGCGGCGTCCCAGGCCTGCCGCACGGCCCGCGCCTGCCCCTCCTGCGCGGGGTTGAGCAGGCTCGCGGAGCGGCCGTCGCTGGCCACCCCCGTCCCGGAGATCACCGCGTAGACCCGGTCCCCGTCGCGCTCGGCGTCCTCAAGCCGCTTGAGCACGACCACGCCGGTGCCCTCGCCGATCAGCACGCCGTCCGCGTCGCGGTGGCACGGCCGCACCCGCTGGCTGGGCGAGAGCGCGCCGAGCTGGCTGAACACGCTCCACAGCGTGATGTCGTGGCAATGGTGCACCCCGCCCGCCAGCACCGCGTCGCAGCGGCCGGTGGCCAGCTCGCGCACCGCGTGGTCCACGGCCACCAGCGACGAGGCGCAGGCGGCGTCCACGGTGTAGGCGGGGCCGCGCAGGTCGAGCCGGTTGGCCACGCGGGACGCGGCCAGGTTCGGCACGAGCCCGATCGCGGCCTCGGGGGCCTCCGGGCCGAGCTGGTCGGTGAACGACGCCCGCACCCGCTCCAGGCGCGCCTCGTCCAGCTCGGGCGCCAGCTCGCGCAGCGTGGTGACGAGCTGGGTGGCGGTGCGCACCCGCTGGTCCAGCCGCACCAAGCCGGGCGTGAGGTAGCCGCCCCTGCCCAGCACCACGCCGACGCGCCGCCGGTCGGCGGGCAGCGCGGACTCGCCGCCCGCGTCGGCGATGGCGTCGGCGGCGACCTGGAGCGCGATGAGCTGGTCGGGTTCGGTGCCGGGCACCGAGCGCGGCATGACGCCGAACCCGGCCGCGTCCACGGCGGCGTCCACGAACCCGCCCCTGCGGCAGTAGACGCGGTCGGCGCGGCGGGTGCCGTGCGCGTCCGGGTCGTAGAAGCCGGGGTCCCAGCGGTCCGGCGGCACCTCGGTGATGGCGTCCACGCCACCGACGATGTTGCGCCAGTAGGAGTCCAGGTCCGGCGCGCCGGGCAGCAGCACGGCCATGCCGGTGATGGCCACCTCGGTCACGCCGGTCACCAGCCCGAGGCGGTGTAGACGACGGCGTGCCGGTCGTCGGCGCCGTAGGCCAGCTCGCGCAGCAGGCTCAGCGGGCCCTCGTCGGGGTCGATGAGCGCGATGCCGCGCGCCGCGTAGGAGCGCATCAGCTCCGGCGTGACCATGCCACCTCCGGCCGCCGCCCACGGTCCCCAGTGGACGGTCAGGCCGCGCCTGCCCGGCTTGCTCCAGCGGCGGGCCAGCTCTTCCAGCGCGTCGTTGGCCGCGGCGTAGTCGCACTGGCCCCGGTTGCCCAGCGCGGCGGCGATGCTGCCGAACAGGACGGCGTGGCGGGGCGGTTCGGGCAGGGTGTCGACGGCGTCCAGGAGGGTGCGGGCGCCGTCGACCTTGGTGCCGAAGACGCGGCGGAACGACTCGACGCTCTTGTCCGCCACCAGCTTGTCCTCGATGACGCCCGCCGCGTGCACGACGGCGTCGAGGCGGCCGTGCTCGTCGTGGACGCGCTTGACCGTGGTGCGCAGGGCTTCCGCGTCCAGGACGTCCACGGCGTGGTAGCGGGCCTCGCTGCCGAGGCCGGTCAGCTCGGCGAGGGTGGCGCGGACCTCGCGGGCGGCCAGCGCGGCGCTGACGGCGCGCTCGACCTCGGCGGGCGAGGTCATGCCCCGGCTCAGGAACGCGCCGCGCAGGGCGGTGCGGTCGCCTGCGGCGGCCAGGTCCGGGGCCTCGGGGCCCGTGGGCAGCGGGGTGCGGCCGACGAGTTCGAGGCGGCAGCGGGAGGCTGCGGCGAGGGTCTTGGCGAACCGGGCGGTGATGCCGCGCGCGCCGCCGACCAGCAGCACCACGGCGTCCCGGTCCAGCCCGGCGGCGAGCGCCTCGGCCGTGCCGTCACCGGCCGGTCCGGCTCCGGAGGAGGCGAGGGGACCGAGGTCCTCGAAGGCGAGTTCCAGCGCGTGGCGGGAGTCCTCGCCGTGCAGGACGACGGGGTGGCCGGACGGGGCGGTGAGCTCGGCGGCGATCGCGGCGACCGGGTCGGCGGACTCCAGGAGGGCGCAGGGCAGGTCCGGGTACTCGCGGGCGAGGGTGCGGAAGAAGCCGCGCAGCCCGGTGACCGAGCCCTCGCCGCGCCGGTCCACGGCGAGCAGGGCGGTGGGGCCCTCGGTCAGGACCGCCTGGAAGCGCGGGAACTCCTCGGGCAGCGGCGGTTCCGCCGGGTCGAGCGCGCCGAGGTGGACGACGACCGCGCCCGCGGGGGCGTCCGCCAGCGTCGCGCCGAGGGCGGCGAGGCGGGCGGGGATCTCGCGGTCCGCGCCGGTGAGCTGCTCGACGCCGACGAGGTGCACGCGCGCGCCGGTCAGGTCGGTGGTGGCCGGGAGGGGCAGGGGGACCTCCCGGAACACCAGGCGCTTGGGGGCGACGACGGTGGCCTCGGCGGCGGTCGGGGCGGGGGTGCGCGCGGGGGGCGTCAGGGCGGGCGCGCCAGCGGCCGGGGCGGTGGTCAGCACGACCGCCGGGGCGGCGGGAGTCGTTGCGGTGGAAGGGGTCGCGGCGGGCGCGGCGCCGGTGATCAGCGCGGCGATCGCGGCGGCGGTGCGGGCCGCGCTCAGCTCCTCCACCCGCGAGCCGTCGCCCACGTCCAGGCCCAGCCTCGTCGCGACCTCGCCCGCGATCTCGGCGCGCTTGATCGAGTCGACGCTCAGGTCCGCCTCCAGGTCCAGCTCGGGCTCGACCAGCTCCACCGGGTAGCCGGTGCGCTCGCCGATCACCGCGAGCACCGCCCCCTGCACGTCGATAGCGGGCGCGGGCGCCGAGGCGGGCACGGCGACGGCAGCCGGAACCATGGCGACCGCGGCGGCCGCGGGAGCCGACGTGTTGATCTTCGTGTCGAGC
>NZ_JBQGCX010000762.1:0-1768 GCF_052038725.1 Actinosynnema sp. | reverse complement strand
ACCTCGACGCCGACGTCGGGCAGGGCCCTACGATCGAGCTTGCCGCTGGTGGTGAGCGGAAGCGCGTCGAGCACGACGAACACCGAGGGGACCATGTGCTCGGGGAGCCGCTCACGCAGGTGGGCCCGCAGGGCGGCGGGGGTGGGCATGGTGCCGGGGGTGGGCATGGTGCCGGAGGCAGGCAAGGCACCGGAGGCAGGCAGGGCGCCGGAGGCGGCGGTGCCCGGCACGGCATCGGAGGCTGCGGGGTCGGCAGGGGCGGCGGCGGACGTGGCGGTGTCCTGTGTTGCCGTGCCGTGTGCCGTGTCCGCGGGCACCAGGTAGGCGGCGAGGTGGTTGGCGCCGCCGCGGTGGCGGACGACCACGGCGGCCCGTGCGACGCCGGGGTGTTCGAGCAGGCGCGCCTCGACCTCGCCCGGTTCGACCCGGAAGCCGCGCACCTTGACCTGGTCGTCGGCGCGGCCGAGGTGCTCCAGGTCGCCGGCGCCGGTGCGGCGCACGAGGTCGCCGGTTCGGTACAGGCGCCGGCCGGGCTCGCCGAACGGGTCGGCGACGAAGCGCTCTGCGGTCAGGGCCGGTTGTCCGAGGTAGCCGCGTCCCACACCCGCGCCAGCCAGGTACAGCTCCCCCGGCACGCCGGGGGGCGAGGGCTGGAGGGCGCTGTCGAGCACGAGCGCCCGTACGTGCCCGATCGGCCGCCCGATGACCGGCCTGGCCGAGTCCGCGAGGTCCGCGGTGGTGGCGTCGACGGCGCACTCGGTGGGGCCGTAGTGGTTGACCGCGCGCACCCCGTCGACCGCGCGCAACCTGCGCCACAGCTCCTCGGGCACCGCCTCCCCGCCCGCGACCACCACCGAGGGCCGCCGCGCGGGGTCGTCCAGCAGGCCCTTGGCCACCAGGACGCGCAGGTAGGACGGCGCGGACTCGACGAAGTCGAGCCGCTGGGCGGCGACGTGCGCGACGCAGGCGGCGGGGTCGGTCCAGGTCGCGTGGTCGACCACGTGCAGCTCGTGCCCGGCGAACAGGCACGCGAGCTGGTCCCAGGTGGCGTCGAAGGAGGTCGACGTGCTCCAGGCGACCCGCAGCGGGCGCGCGGACGTGGCGAACAGCGTGGTCCGGTGGTGGACGAGCAGGTTCGCGAGGGCGCCGTGGGTGATCACGACGCCCTTGGGGCGACCGGTGGAACCCGAGGTGTGCAGCGCGTAGGCGGCCTGACGCGGGTCGACGGGGAGGGAGGTGGGGGCGGGGGAGGTGGTCTCGCGCGAGGCGGAGGCGGGCGGGGTGGTGTCGCTGTGGCGGCGGGCGGCGGGGACGGTGAAGGTCTGCTGCCTCAGGGCGACGGCGCCGGTTTCGGCGTGGGTGCGCCCGTCCTGGTTGGCGGCCTCGTTCTGGAGCTGCTCGGCGCTTCCCCGAGCAGCGGACTCGGGCTCGGGCATGGGCTCGGGCTCGGCCAGGAGATCGGCCACGAGCAAGGAGTCCGTGGGCAGCACACCCGCGAGTTCGCGTGCGGTGGTGGCGTCGGTGAGCACCGAGGTCGGGCGGATGTCGGCGAGCAGGTCGGCGATTCGGGCTGGTGGTTGGGCCGGGTCGAGCGGGGCGCAGGCCGCGCCGCGCTTGAGGACGGCCAGCAGTGCGGTCGCCAGATCGGCCGACCTGGGCATGGCCAGTGCGACGAAGTGCTCTGCCCCGATGCCGTGCGCGTGCAGGGCGCGGCTGAGCCGTTCGGCGCGGGCGTCGAGTTCGGCGTAGGTCAGGGTGGTGTCGCCGT
>NZ_JBQGCX010000761.1:0-2370 GCF_052038725.1 Actinosynnema sp. | reverse complement strand
GACTTCGCGACCAGCGTGACCACCGGTGCGCCGCTGTCGCGCAGCGCCGCGACCAGCGGGTCGTCCGCGGCCTTCACGCCCGCGCGGCGGGTGGCGCCGAACGCGGCCAGCCGGGCGTGCTTGAGGTCGAGCTCCTGCGCGGCCCGGCGGAAGAACTCGGTGTCCTTGGGGTTCGCGCCCGGCCAGCCGCCCTCGATGTAGCCGACGCCCAGGCCGTCGAGCTGGCGCGCGATGCTGAGCTTGTCGGCGACCGAGAGGTTGAGACCCTCCTGCTGCGCGCCGTCGCGCAGGGTGGTGTCGTAGACGTGGAACGCGCCGTGGAGGTCCATCGGAAGCTCTTTCGTTTCGGGCACAAAAAAACCTCTCGGAGTACGAGAGGCGGCGCGTCGGGCGGGGGCTCGACGCGCTAGGAAATGATGATCACCGGGTGCTGCACGTGACCATCGTGCCACGACGACCACATGACGGTCACCCGATCTCGCGATCCGGATGCGTCGCCTCACCTACGATCGGGCGGGTGCGCCCCGCCCTCCTCGCCCTCCTGTGCGCGGGGATCCTCGGGTGGGCGACGCCCGCCACGGCGGTGACCGCCGACCCGCTCGTCGGCACCGGCGGTGGGCGGCCGTGGTCCAGCGGCAACACCACGCCCGCGGCGACGGTGCCGTTCGGCATGGTCCAGCTCGGTCCGGACACGACCGGCGACGCCGCGTCCGGGTACGACGCCGCCTCGACCGACGTCCGCGGCTTCTCCCCCACCCACGTGTCGGGGGCGGGCTGCCGCACGTTCGGCGACGCGCCGGTCCTGCCGGTCGCGGGCGCGGTCCCGGACGACCCGGGCACGGCGACCGCCACGCTCGACAAGGCGACCGAACGCGCAGTGCCCGGGCGCTACGCCGCCACCGCCGGCAGGGTGGGCGTCGACCTGGCCGCGACGACCCGCGCCGGCCTCCTCCGCTTCGCCTACCCCGCGGGCGAGGCCGCGTTCGCCCTGGTGCGGGCCGACGGCAGCCTGGCCGGCACCACCGCCGCGCAGGTGTCGTTCCCGAGCGAGCGCGAGGTCGCCGTACGCGCCCGCAGCGGCGGCTTCTGCGGCAGCGACAACTCCTACGTCGTCCACGTGCTCTACCGGTTCGACCACCCGTTCGCGGCGCGCGGTCGGTGGGGCGGCGGCGCGTGGGTGGGCTTCGGCGAGCAGCGGGTCGTGCGGGCCCAGGTGGCGGTGTCGTTCGTCGACGCCCGCGGCGCCCGGCGCAACCTCGACCGGTCGGCCCCCGGCTGGTCGGTGGACCGCCTGGCGGCCGCGGCAGCCGCCGCCTGGGACACCGAGCTGGGCCGGGTCGCGGTCACCGGCGGCGACCCGGTCGAGCGCGAGCTGCTGCGCACCGCGGTCTACCACTCCTTCCTGCACCCCTCGCCGGTCAGCGACGCCGACGGCCGCTACCCCGGGTTCGACGGCCGGGTGCACCGGCTCCCCCGCGGCGAGGTGCAGCTGAGCTCGATCTCGGGGTGGGACGTCTACCGCACCCAGGTCCCGCTGCTCGCGTGGCTGCGCCCGGACGTCGCGTCGCAGGTCGTGCGGTCGCTGCTCCGCGACGCCCGGCAGGGCGGCGCCTTCCCGCGCTGGCCCGTCGTGGCCGAGGACAGCGGCGTCATGGACGGCGACCCCGCCGGCCCGATCGCCGCCGGCGCCTGGGCGTTCGGCGCGCGGGACTTCCCCCTCGACGAGGTCGTCGACCGGCTGGCCCGGCAGCCGCGCGACGGCCGCGCGGACTACCGCCGCCTCGGCCATGTCCCGGGCAACGGCGCCGCCACCCTCGAGTACGCCGCGGCCGACTTCGCGATCTCCCGGCTGGCCGCGGTCGCGGGACGGCCCGGGGTCGCCGCACGCTTCCGGGCGAGCAGCGGGACCTGGCGGACCCTGCTCGACGGCGACCGGCTGCGCTCCCGCGGCGCCGACGGCGCGTTCACGGACGGCGGCTTCCAGGAGGGCACCGCACTGCAGTACACGCTCGGCGGCGTGCCGCAGGACATGGCGGGCGTGCTCGACGCCGTCGGCGCGACCACCGACCGCCTCGACGACTTCTTCGCGGAGCTGAACGCCGGCACCGGCCCGCACGCGTGGCTCGGCAACCAGCCGTCGTTCCTCACTCCGTGGACCTACCAGTGGCTCGGCCAGCCGGCGCGGACCCAGGACGTCGTCGACCGCGCCCGGGCCGAGCTCTGGAGCGCGGGGCCGGACGGCCTGCCGGGCAACGACGACCTCGGGTCGCTGTCGGCCTGGTACGTCTGGACCTCGCTCGGGCTCTACCCGCTCACGCCCGGCACGCCGAACCTCGCGGTCGGCGCACCGGCGTTCGACACCGTCACCCT
>NZ_JBQGCX010000760.1:0-3926 GCF_052038725.1 Actinosynnema sp. | reverse complement strand
CCCCCAGCAGCCGCTGCATGTCGGTGATCGCGGCGCGGGCCACCTCGCCCAGCTCGGCGAACTCCCCGGCCGCCGCCTCGGGCAGCCCCGGCAGCCGGTAGGGCGCGGTCTCGCAGCGCACCACCACCATGGACATGTGGTGGGCGACCACGTCGTGCATCTCCCGCGCGATGCGGGCCCGCTCGACCAGCGCGGCCTTCTCGTCCCGCGCGGCGTGGAAGCGCCGCTCGGCCCGCCCCCGCCCGCCGACGGCGTACGCGGCGAGCAGGAGCAGCAGCAGGATCAGCACCGTGGTCGGGTAGTACCCGCCGAAGTCGTCGTTGACCGAGAGCGCGATCCCGGCCAGCACGAGCGCCGTGACGCACGCCACGGCGAGCACCACCGGCCGGGCGAAGACCAGCCCGACGGCGACCAGCGGCAACGGGAACCACAGCCACTCGCCGACGGTGAGGATCTCCGGCCCCGATCCGGTGATCAGCCGGATCACCACGAGCCCGGCCAGCGAGGCGCGCCAGGCGGCCAGCGGCGAGGAGAAGCAGAGCAGGGCGATCGGGGCCGTGGTGGCCGCGAACAGCGCCACCCACCAGCCGCCCGGCTCCTGGTGGGCGGTGTAGTCCGAGCTGGTCACGATGGCAGGCACGAGCGCGCCGACCAGCAGCGCCGCCCGCAGCGGGCCGCGCAGCCGCCCCACCGGAACCCGCGTCCGGTCCGGCAGGAGGACGGCCTGGAGCAGGACGTGGAACGCGGAGCGGATCACCCGGCGATGCTAGGGCGCGGGCGGGGCCCGGCACATCGCTCCGGGGAGCGTCGTACCGGGGTATCACCCGCCCGCTCCTCGGGCAAGGCGTTGCGACACCCGAAGCGCACGGGGTAGGCATTACTCCTGACCGCGGACCCCGACGGAAGCTGGCCGAATGCACCCGCAGCAAGATCCGGATCGCTGGGCGCGCCTGCACGCCGTGGCCGGGGAGGCCCTGGCCGCCACCAAGGTGGGCGAGGACGCTGTGGCGGTGGACCTCGTCACCGGCTACCTGAGCGGCTCGCCCGAGGGCGACGAGGACATCAGGGAGCTGGTGCTGCTGCTGTTCTCCGAGTGCAGCGGCATGGTGTCCGCGCTGGGCTCGGGCGGGGCGACGCCGGTGAAGATGCAGGTGTTCGACGAGGCGGGCCAGGAGGTGCCGATCGACGACGCGGACCCGCCGGTGCGCACGGCGATCCGCGCGCTGCTCGCCGAGGTGCACGGCGACCAGGAGGCCGCCGCCGAGCAGATCGAGATCGCGCTGGCGAACGGCGCGCCGCAGGAGCTGGCGACGGTGGTGCTCCAGGCGCTGCGGTGGACGGTGAAGCTGGCGCTGGAGTGCCAGACCCGCGACCTGCCGGTGTCGGAGTGGATCACGGCCTCCTTGGAGGAGTGACCGGAGCGGTGACCGGCGGGGCGCCGGGGGCCGGAAACCGCCCAGAACGCCCTCCCCGCCCCCGCGAAAATGATGTGGAACACAAAAGGAAGATTTAAAGTCGATTTAAAAAGCAGCATTTCCTTGACGGCGCTCGCTATCGAGGTCCATTCTTCTCCGCAGGCGTTCTTCCCTGCTCATAAAAGCGCCGAGGAGAAAAGCGGAACATGAAGACCAGAACGGGCGTGCTGCTCGCCGTCGCGGCTCTCGCGGCGGGTTCCTACGCGCTGATCCCGTCCGCGAGCGCGGCGACCAACCTGACGGCGACCTTCGCCAAGACCCAGGACTGGGGCAGCGGCTTCGAGGCGAAGTTCACCGTCGCCAACGGCGGGTCGTCGGCCTCGAACAACTGGAAGATCGAGTTCGACCTGCCCTCGGGCACCACGGTCGGCTCCTTCTGGGACGCGCAGGTCACCCGGAACGGCGACCGCTACACGGCGACCAACCGGGACTGGAACGCGGCGGTCGGCGCGGGCTCCTCGGTGGCGTTCGGCTTCATCGGCGCGGGCGGCGGAGCCCCGACGAACTGCACCATCAACGGCAACCCCTGCGCGGGCACCGGCACCGGCAACCCCGGCGACAAGGCCGCACCGAGCGCCCCCGGCGGCCTGAAGGCCACCGCCACCACGGCGGACTCGGTGACGCTGGCCTGGAACGCGTCGACCGACAACGTCGGCGTGGTCGCGTACGACGTGTACAAGGGCGGCGACAAGGCCACCACCGTCGCGAGCCCCACCGCGATCGTGTCCGGCCTGACCGCCGACACCTCGTACCAGTTCAGCGTCGTGGCGCGGGACGCGGCGGGCAACGCCTCGGCGAAGAGCGCGGCGCTGACCGCGAGGACCGCGAAGAAGGCGGGCACCACCCCGGAGCCCTCGCCCGAGCCGTCGCCGAACCCCAACCCCAACCCGCAGCCGAGCCCGGACCCCACCCCGGACCCGCAGCCGTCCCCGGCGGGCGGGCGCGGAGCCCCCTACCTGTTCCTCGGCTGGGGCAACCCGCAGTCGGCGACCACCGTGATGCAGCAGACCGGCGTCAAGTGGTTCACGATGGCGTTCATCCTGTCCTCCGGCGGCTGCACCCCCTCGTGGGACGGCACCCGGCCGCTGACCGGCAGCGTGGACGAGACCACGATCAAGGCGATCCGCGCGGCGGGCGGTGACATCGTGCCCTCGTTCGGCGGCTGGAGCGGCAACAAGCTCGGCCCGAACTGCTCGACCCCCGAGGCGCTGGCGGGCGCGTACCAGAAGGTCATCGACGCCTACCAGCTCAAGGCGATCGACATCGACATCGAGAACTCCGACGAGTTCGAGAACGAGGTCGTGCAGGACCGCGTGCTGTCCGCGCTGAAGATCGTCAAGCAGAAGAACCCGAACGTGCAGACCATCGTCACGTTCGGCACCGGCACCACCGGCCCGAACTTCTGGGGCAACCGCCTCATCGAGCGGGCGGGCGCGCTGGACGCCAAGATCGACGTCTTCACGATCATGCCGTTCGACTTCGGCAGCTCCAACATCGCGACCGACACCATCAGCGCGGCCACCGGGCTGAAGAACAAGGTGAAGTCGACCTTCGGGTACAGCGACGCCGACGCCTACAAGCACATCGGCATCTCGGGCATGAACGGCCTGTCCGACCAGAAGGAGCTGACCACCGCCGCGGACTGGACCAAGATCCGTGACTGGTCGAAGAACAACGGCCTGGGCCGCCTCGCGTTCTGGGCGGTCAACCGGGACCGCGGCGGCTGCGACGGCCAGGTGTCGGCCAGCTGCTCGGGCATCGCGCAGGCCGACCTGGAGTTCACCCGCATCACCGCGGGCTTCTGACCTCCAGCAGCTCCCCCAGCAGCGCGGCGACCTGCTCCTCCTCCACGAGGAACCCGTCGTGGCCGTACGGCGAGGCCACGACGCGCAGGTCGCCCGCTGCGGGGATCGCCTCGGCCAGCTCCCGCTGCTGCTCCAGCGGGTAGAGCCGGTCGGTGTCGATCCCGGCGACGAGGGTGCGCGCGGTCACCGAGCCCAGCGCCGCGCGCACCCCTCCCCGGCCCCGGCCCACGTCGTGGCCGTTCATGGCCTCGGTGAGCACCCGGTAGCTGCCGGGGTCGAACCTCTTCGCCAGCTTGTCCGCCTGGTGGTCCAGGTAGGACTCGACGGCGAACCGCCCGTCCCCCTGGACGCTCCGCCCGAACCGGGTGTTGAGCTCGGCGGCGGTGCGGTACCCGTGGTGGGCGATCCGCCTGGCCACCGCCATCCCCTGCTCCGGGTGCAGCCGCAGGGCGTGCAGCTGGGCCGAGGCGAGCGCGATCTGGTCGGCGCTGGACGCGGCGGGCGCGGCGAGCACCAGCAGCGACCGCACCCGCTCCGGCGCGGTCACCGCCCACTCCAGCGCCCGCATCCCGCCCATGGACCCGCCGACGACGGCCGCCCACGAGCGCACGCCGAGCGCGTCGGCCAGCCCCAGCTCGGCGGCCAC
>NZ_JBQGCX010000759.1:0-1709 GCF_052038725.1 Actinosynnema sp. | reverse complement strand
GCCGACCGCGGCGTCGATCTCGCCCGCCACGTGCCAGTGCCACCCGGGCACGGCCCGCGCCGCCTCGCGCACGTCGGCGGCACGCACGGCGTGCCCGCCCGTGCCGAGCGCGAGGACCACGCAGCGCCCCGGCGGGCAGTCCGTCGGTGTGCCGCGGCGCGCGAGGCCGTCGAAGCGGGAGAACGCCCCGGTCCACCGGGTCCGCTCCGACCAGGGGGGCTCGGTGCCGCCGTGGGCCGAGCGCGGCCACGGCGCCAGCAGGGCGGCGGCGGTGGCGTAGCCCAGCGCGTGCGCGGGGTCCTCGCGGGTGCCGGGCTGGCGCACCGCCACGGTAGGCAGCCCGAGCAGCCGGCCCAGGAGCAGCATCTCCACCGACACGTCGACCACGAGCAGGCGGCAGCCGCTGCGGCGGGCCCACGCCGCGACGGCCTCGGCGCGCCAGAGCAGGCCGGCCTCCCCGCGCGGGGCCCAGTGCAGCGCGCCGCCCGCGGTGGGGTCCTCGGTACGGGCCGAGCCGGTGTCCGGCGGCAGCGGCAGCCACGCCACCCCGGCCGCAGGCGGGCCGCTGCCCATGCCGGTGACCTCGCCACGCAGGTGCGCGGCGACCGCCTCCAGGCGGCGCCGGTGCCCCGAGCCGTGGTCGTGGACGTACCAGCCGATCATGCCGCCGTCCGGTACATCTGCACGTACTGCTCGGCCATCGCCGTCGCGCTCAGGGTCGCGAGCGCGTGGGCGCGGACCAGCCGCCGGTCCAGCGTGAGCGCCAGCGCCGCCGCCCGGGTGAGGTCCGCGACGTCGTCGGGGGCGGCGAGCGCACCGCCGCGGGTCCCCACGACCTCGCGCAGGCCACCGCGGTCGAAGGCGGCGACGGGCGTGCCGCACAGCATCGCCTCGGCCGCGACGAGGCCGAACGGCTCGTCCCAGCACGGCGTGACCAGCGCGCACGCCGCGGACCCGACGAGGCGGGCGAGCTCGTCGGTCTGCAGGTGCCCGGCGTAGCGGACCTCGTCGGTCAGCAGCGGCTCGACCTCGCGCGCGAAGTAGGCCTGGTCGTGGACCGGTCCGGCGAGCACCACCGGGCGCCCGAGGGCCCGGGCCGCGGCCACCGCGAGGTGCGGCGCCTTCTCCGGCACGATCCGGCCCGACCACACGAGGTGCTCCCCGCCGGGCCCCGCCGGCCACAGCATCGGGTCCACGCCGTTGCCGACGACGTCGACCTCGCCGAGCACGCCCGACCAGCGCTCGGCCACGTCGCGGGAGACCGCGACGAAACGGCTGGCGAGGGCGCCGTCGACCGCCCCCGCCTCCTGCCACGCGTTGGGCGGGGTGTGCAGCGTGGTGACCATGGGCGTGCCGAGCAGCGGCGCCATGGCCAGCGGCAGGTAGTGGAGGCTGTTGTTGTGGACCAGGTCGAGGCGGTCCACGTCTCGCAGCAGCCGCGACATGGTCTGCTGCATGCACCGGTGCTCCCACAGGAAGTGGTCCGGCGGGGCGGCGATGTCGGCCCGGGCCGCCTCGGACACCGGCGGCGGCGCGAACACCGGCACGACGGTGGCGACCGAGCGGTCGCTGTCGCCGTGGGCGTACATCACGACCTCGTGACCGGCGGCGGTGAGGGACCGTGCGAGCGACCAGGTATGGGCCTCGAGCCCACCCGCGAACGGCTGGGCGACCGGGAAGCGCAGCGCCGCGACGAGACCGATCCGCAG
>NZ_JBQGCX010000758.1:0-2828 GCF_052038725.1 Actinosynnema sp. | reverse complement strand
GGGGCCCCCCGGCCCCCAGGGGGGGGGGGGCCCGGCCCGGGGGGGGGGCGGCGCCGCGGCGGGGCCGGCCCCCGGCACGGTGGGGGGGTCCCGGGGGCCCCCCCGCCGCTCGGGGGTCGGTCAGGCGGGCACCGGGGTGCGCTCCCGCTCGGTCTCCGGCTCGCCGCCGATCAGCGGCGGGGTGCTCGGGGCGTTCAGCACCTCGTCGTCGATCAGGCCCTCGCCGCGCGCGACCAGCACCGGGACGGCGATCTGACCGGCCACGTTCGTGGCGGTGCGCATCATGTCCAGGATCGGGTCGATCGCGTAGACCACCGCGACGCCGGTCGCGATGACCTCGGCGGGCATGTCGATCGCGCTCAGGGTCAGGGTCAGCATGGTGAACCAGCCGGTGGTGCCCGCGGTGGCGAGCGCGCCGAAGACGGACACGGCCACGATGCCCGCGTACTGCAGGACGCTCAGCTCGACGCCGAACAGGTTCGCGATGAAGATCGTCGCCACCGCCGGGTAGACCGCGGCGCAGCCGTCCATCTTGGTCGTGGTGCCCAGCGGGACGGCGAAGCTCGCGTAGTCGGAGGAGACGCCGAGGTTCGCGGCGGTCTGCCTGCTCAGCGGCAGGGTCGCGCCGGACGAGCGGGACACGAACGCGAACTGGATCGCGGTCCACGCCTTGCTGAAGAACACCAGCGGGCTGACCTTGCCGACGAACTTCAGCAGCACCGGGTAGACCACGAACAGCACCAGCGCGCAGCCGACGTAGACCGCGACCAGCAGCGAGGCCAGCGGGCGCACGAACGAGTTGCCGTAGGTCGCGAAGGCGTTGCCGAGGAGGCCGAACACGCCGATCGGGGCCAGCAGCACGACCCAGCCGACGATCTTCTGGATCAGGTCGAACGCCGAGCGGGTCAGGTCGACGAACGGCTTGGCGCGCTCGCCGAGGGCGTAGGCGGCGAAGCCGACCAGGATCGACACGAAGACGACCTGGAGCACCTCGCCCTCGGTGAAGGCGGTGAACAGGTTCGTCGGGATCAGCGACTCCAGCAGCTGCGACCACGAGCCGGTCGCGCGCGCGGCGAGCCGCTCGACGGACGCCTCGGACGGGGTCACCTGGACGCCGCGACCGGGGTTGATCAGCGCGGACACGCCGATGCCGATCAGCACCGCGATCAGCGAGGTGGTCGCGAACCACAGCAGCGTCTTGCCGCCGAGGCGGGCGGCGGTGCGCGAGCCGCCCAGCCTGCTCAGGCTGGTGATGCCCACGACGATCGCGGTGAACACCAGCGGGATGACGGTGAACTGCAGCAGGCTCGTGAAGGTGCTGCCGATCTGCTTGAGCGTGGTGACGAGCCAGCTCAGCTCGGCCTGCTTGGCGACGAAGCCCGCGACCGCGCCCAGCACGAGGGCGGCGAGGACGGTCAGGCCGAAGACCTTGGGTTTGCGGTAGGTGGCGATGAAGGACATGCGAGGGCTCCGGAAGGGACGCTGAGGGGTTCGGTGTCGGGGTCTCTCGTCAGCCCCGACAGCCCGAACTCGTTCTCCGGCCGAAATCGATGTGGATACGGCGGGTCAGCATCAGGTCCATCGCACCCCCTAACGGGGGGAGCGTCCCAGACCTTCCCGAACGCGCTCAGCTGTGATTATCCCTACTTCGGGGGTCCGAAAGGGGGAACGATCGACTAATGGGCGGGTGATGACCCTCTGTTGTCATCGGCGGGTCGCGGCCGGGGCGCGCAGTCCGGTGGACCGGTCGGCGGCGGTGCCCGGTGCTCCCGCCCCACCCCTCCCCGCAACGCGGACGACCGCCCCCCGTGGTCGGGGGGCGGTCGTGGTCCCGCGGTTGATCTTGTGGGTTCCGCTCGGGTCTGTTCCGCTCAGGTCTGCTCCGGTGCTCCCCCTGGTGGCGGGGTCACCGCTCGGGGGCCTGCCAGAGGTCGGCGACGGAGAGCCCGACCCGGCGCAGCAGCCTGCGGGTGAGCGGGAGGCTGATGCCGATGACGCTGGACGGGTCGCCGTCGATGCCCTCGACGAACCAGCCGCCGAGCCCGTCGAGCGTGAACGCGCCCGCGACGTGCAGCGGCTCGCCGGTGGCGAGGTAGGCGTCGAGCTCGGCGGCGGTGGGTTCGGCGAAGCGCACCAGCGTGCCCTCGTGCTCCGCGACCCGCTCGACCACCTCGCCGTCGCGCACGACGAGCAGGGCGTGCCCGGTGAGCAGCGTCCCGGTGGTCCCGGCCATCCGCCCCCAGCGCTCGCGGGCGATCTCGGTGGTGGCGGGCTTGCCCTGCACCTGGCCGTCGGCGGTGAGCAGCATGGAGTCGCACCCGATGACGACGGCGTCCCGCTCGTCGACCGCGACGGCCTCGGCCTTGGCGACCGCGAGGGCGGTGACGAGCGCGGCGGGCGTCGGCTCCCCGAGCCCGGCCGCGACGGCGTCCTCGTCGACGCCGGAGACCCGGACGACGGGGGTGACGCCCGCGGCCTTGAGGACGGCGAGGCGGGCGGGGGACTGCGAGGCCAGGACGAAGCGCACGGACGGCAGCCTAGGCGGTCCAGCGACGGGAACCGGCCACCGGCGGCTGCGGCTCGCCGGTCTTCAGCCCCTGGGGCCTTGGCTCGGGGGCCGGGGCGGGGGTCGGGGTCGGGGGCCGGGGTCGGGGGCCTGGGGCCTGGGGCCTGGGGCCTGGGGCGTAGGGCGCAGCCCGCTGTCCGCGACCTCGGCCTACTGCTTGCTGCCTCTGGCCTGCTGTCCGCGACCTCGGCCTACTGCTTGCTGCCTCTGGCCTGCTGTCCGCGACCTCGGCCTACTGCCCGCTGCCTCTGGCCTGCTGCCC
>NZ_JBQGCX010000757.1:0-4003 GCF_052038725.1 Actinosynnema sp. | reverse complement strand
ACGCGGGTGGTTCGCCTGGCCGAGCTGCCGGACGTGCTGCGGGAGCTGGTGTCGGGTCGGCAGCTCGGCAAGGTCGTGGTCCGCCGGTAGGTCGCCCCCCGCGGGTCACATGGCCCTGGTGTCGCGGGGCGGGGCGACCGGCTCGTGGTCCTCGGCCTGCCCCGCCTCCATGCGGCGCCCGCGCTCCAGCTCGGCGTCCAGCTCCGCGCCGAGCAGCAGCGCGATGTTGGAGATCCACAGCCACACCAGGAACACCACCACGCCCGCGAGCGGCCCGTAGGTCTTGTCGTACGAGCCCGCGTGGGTGGCGTAGAAGCCGAAGCCGAACGAGGCGATCACCCACAGCAGCACCGCGAGCAGCCCGCCGGGCGTGATCCACAGCCAGCTCGGCTGGCGCACGTTCGGCGAGGCCCAGTACAGCAGCCCGATCGCGGCGCTGGCCAGCAGGAGCAGCACCGGCCACTTCGCCAGGTCCCACACCGCGACGGCCTCGCGGCCCAGCCCCACCAGGTCCCCCACCCACACCGCGACGTCGCCGGTGAGGGCCGTGCCCGCCGCGACCAGCGCGAGCAGCACCACGACCCCGAGGGTCAGCAGGACGCGCAGCGGCAGGAGCTTCCACAGCGGGCGGCCCTCGTCCACCTCGTAGATGGCGTTCGCCGCGCGCATGAACGCGCCGACGTAGCCGGAGGCCGACCACAGCGCGGTGGCCAGGCCGAAGATCGCGACGGGTCCGGCGACGGACGGGCGCAGGCTGTCCAGCGCCTGGACGAGGATGTCGCGCGCCGGGCCGGGGCCGAGCGCGGACAGGCTGTCCACGAGGGTCTGCTTGGCGTCCGGGCCGAGGATCCCCAGCAGACCGGTGAGCAGCAGCACTCCGGGGAACAGCGACAGCACGGCGTAGTAGGTCAGCGCGGCGGCGCGGTCCATCAGGCCGTCCTCGGTGAACTCCGTTGCGGTGCGCTTGAGGACGGCCCACCAGGACCGCTTGGGCAGCTCGGTGGGCGCGGCGGGTGATTGGGCCATGACCGGCGGTTTGCCCGAACGGAGGTCACCCACACCACGCGGTTGACCCGGCGTGACCGGGGTAGTCGGAGTGGAGGCTTGGGAGAGGAGACGGTCATGGAGCAGGTCACCGCCGCCGCCGACCGGGCGGACCCGTCCACGGGGGAGCTGGTCGGCAGGTTGAGCGAGCAGGTGAGCAGGCTCGCCCGCGAGGAGATCCGGCTCGCGGTGCTGGAGGTGCAGGAGAAGGGCAAGAAGGCCGGGCGCGGCGCCGGGCTGCTGGGCGGGGCCGGGGTGCTGGCCTGGTTCGGCGTGATGGCGCTGGTCGCCGCGCTGATCCTGGCGCTGGCGCAGGTCATGCCCGCCTGGGGCGCCGCCCTGGTGGTGGCGGGCGGGGTGTTCGTGGTGGCCGGGGCGCTGGCGCTGATCGGGCGCGGGCAGCTGCGGCGGGCCGCGCCGCCGATCCCCGAGCAGGCCGTGGCCGGGGTCAAGCGCGACCTGGCCGCCGTGAGCGAGCGGGCGCACCGGTGACCGGGCCCGGAGGCATCCCGGAGAACCGGCGGGAGCTGGAGCTCGACATCGAGCTGACCCGGCGGGAGCTGGGCGACACGGTCGAGGCCCTGGTGCACAAGGTGGACGTGCCCGCGCGGGCGCGGGAGGCGGCCGAGGACGTGAAGGCGCGGGCGTCGGACGTGGTGGACGAGGTCAAGGGGAAGGTGGCAGAGGTGGCTGGTGAGGCGAAGGTGAAGGCGGAGGAGCTCGCCGACGGGGCCGCCGCGGTGGCCGGTCAGGCGCGGGTGCGGGCTGAGGAGCTGGCCGGGGAGGCCAAGGTCAAGGCCGCCGAGGTCGCGGAGAGGGCGGCGGAGAAGGTCGGCGAGGTCGCGGGCGACGCCAAGGTGAAGGTCGGCGCGGTCGCGGACGAGGCGAAGGTCAAGGCGGCGGAGGTCGCGGACCGGGCCGCGGTCGTGGCCGACCAGGCGCGGGGCCGGGCCTCGCACGCGGTCGAGCAGCTGCCGCCGCCCGCGCGCCGGGCCCTCAGGGAGCACCCGGCCGCGGTGGTCGCGGGCGTGGTGGCGGTGGGGCTGCTGGTGTGGCGGTTGGCGCGGCGCGGCAGGTGAGGGTCGGCAGGTGAGGATCGGCCCGGCGCGCCCCGGGGCGGCGCGCCGGGCGGGTGGTCAGGCGGCCAGGCGCAGCACGGCGGACAGACCGCGCGGCCGGTCCACCGAGCGCTCGCTGGGCAGCAGGTAGACGGGCATCCCGGCGCGCACGGCCGCGCCGTCCTTGACCGGGTCGTCGCCCACGTACAGCACCCGGCCGGGCAGCTCCCGCCTGGCGACGGCGAACAGCTCGGGGTCGGGCTTCTCCACGCCGTGCTCGCAGGAGAGCACCACGACGTCGAGCAGCTCCAGCACCCCGGCCGCCGCGAGCGCGGGGCGCAGGTCCCAGCCGATGTTGCTGAGCACGCCGAGCTTGAGGCCGCGGGCGCGCAGCTCGGTGAGCACCGGGAGGACGTCGGGGTAGGGGCGCCAGCCCGCCGGGTCGGTCAGGCCCGCGTAGACGGCCTCCACCACGCCGTCCGGGAACGGTCCCGCCTCGGCGATCAGGCCCGTCCACACCGCGCGGTGCGCCTCGACGGACAGGTCGCCGCCCTTGCGGGCCTTGAGCGAGGCCGGCGAGTCCACGTGGGCGAGCACCCGGCTCAGGGTTGTCGCCGCCTCCGGCTCGGGAAGGCCGGTGCGGGTGGCGAGGCCGCGGGCGTCGAGCACGCCGGTGTCGTCGAAGAGGGTGCCGGAGAAGTCGAACAGGACGGCGTCGAACGTGCTGTCGTTGTCCACGTGTCCCCACCGTAGTGCGGGTGGGGCGGGTCGGCGCGGCGCGGCGGTGTGCGTTCCCGCAGTCGCGCGGGCGTGGCCGGGGGGATCAGAAGAACTCGTCGAGCAGCTGGTAGTAGTCCACGCGCCACGGGTCGGTGCGGGCGAGGACCTGGTGGGCCGCGGGGCTCGCGCCGTAGGCGGGGTTCAGGTCGGGGTCGCCCGCCGAGCGGGCCAGCAGGGCGAGGTCCTGGTGGCGGTCGGCGAGCCCGAGCCTGCCGACGTCGAGGACTCCGGTGACGCGCGCGGTGTCCGGGTCGAGCAGGACGTTGGGCAGGCTGAAGTCGCCGTGGCACACCGCGAGGTCGCGCTCCTCGTGCGCCGCCGCCCGGTCGCGGCCCGCGCGCAGCAGGTCCAGCAGCTCCCCCGCCGACCGCCCGAGGCGGGCGTCGTCGAAGTCGGACTCGTCCACGCGCCCGCAGGCGACGTTGCCCTCGGCCTCCGGGACGGTGACCGCGAGGCGGCGGTCGAACGGGCAGTCCGGGAGGGCGTGCAGGACGTCGAGGAACGCCAGGAGCGCGGTCATCGCGGCGGGGACGGCAGACGGCGGCAGGTCGGAGGCGGGCACGCCGGGGAGGGTGGTGGTGACCAGGACGCCGGTGTCGGACCAGTCGACCACCTCGGGCGCGCCGACCGGGGTGCCCGCGAGCCCGAGCAGGCGGTCGCGCTCTGCGGCGAGGGCGGCGACGTCGGCGGAGGTCTTGCGGTGGTGGCGGCCGTCCGGGCTGCGGCGCACCCGCGCGCCGGACAGGCCGGTGGTCACGGGGGTCCAGTCGTCCACGGGGACAGTGTGCCGGTCAGAGGCGGTCGAGGAGACCGGCGGGGTCGAAGGCGGTGAACGGGCCGCAGACGCGCAGGCCGCAGCGGGACAGCTCGGGGTGCCGCACGGCCACCTCGGGGCGCAGGATCAGCAGGTCGGGGACGTGGTCGACGGGGACGGGGCGGCCCAGGACCACACCGTCGAGGTCCAGGGCGCGGGTGGTTCCGCCGCGGTCAACGGCCAGGCCGAGCAGGGCGTCGCCGAGTTGCCGGGCCCTGGTGAGGACGAGGGTGATCAGCCGGTGCTGGGGGTCGGGGTCGGCGTCCAGGGGGGACTCCTCCTCGACGGCCTCGGGCGCGACGCGGCG